>CAZCOI010000274.1:0-1774 GCA_964500335.1 uncultured Nitratifractor sp. | reverse complement strand
GCCTCTTTTATTGCTGTTATAATATTATCTACCTCTATAATATCGCTATAGCTGCTTATAGTCTTTGTTGGTTCTAGCTCGCAATATAGGCAGTCAAAGTTGCACTGCTTTTTGTTAGGGCTCAAATCAACTCCAAGCGATTTGCCAAAACGGCGCGAATTTATAGGACCAAAAGTTATACTCATTTTAAATCTTTTAATACAGTTTTGTGCAGGTTGTATAGTTTGTAGCGGATCTCTTTTGCAGTAGCAGAATTATTAGGGTTGGTTAGTTTAAATGCCTCTTCTAAAACTCGGCTACTCTCAAAAGCTCTAGCAAAATTTGCCTCTATTAAATCTGATAATCTCTCTCTTTGCATCTCAGAGGCTGTTGAGCCTTTGCTAACATCGTTTATTATATCTCTATATTCAACTCTTTTTGGGCTATACAAAGCCTTTAAACTATGCCTTAGCTCCTTAAAAGCATAGCTTAAATCTCTGTTGTCAAAAACAAATCTTTGGGTATCTTCTAAGAGGCGCAAAGCCTCTTTTAAGCGATTATAGTTTGCATCTATAAGTCGCTCTATCTTAGTCGTCACCAGCAATTCCTAAGAATTGTAAAATAACTGTAAACATATTTAAAAAGTCAAGATATAAGCTAACAGCCGCATCTACTGGGCTATCGTAAGCTCCATTTACTATATTTTGAGTGTCATAAATTGTAAACAATCCAAAAAGCAACAATATTGCAGCATTTATAATAACTGCAAGCATACCATTGCCTAAAAATATATTAATTAAGCTAGCTACAATTACAACAATCAAAGTTATAAATAGTGGCTTACCCCAACTACTAAAATCTATTTTACTATTGATTGCAAATAGGCTTAATGCGCCAAATAAAATTGCTGTTGATAAAAATGCATTACCAATAGCTGCACTATGCCCAAGACCAATTACATAAGCTAGCAGTGGCACAAGCGAAACACCAGTTAAAAATGTAAATAGAAACAGCATAGCCATATTAAGACCAGGCTTGCCGCGACTCATGCTTAAACCAAAAAACAGAACCAAAAGCTCTGCGCGAAATATGATCCATTTAAATTTTATAATAGTAGCTGCAAATGGCATAGTCAAATATGCACCAAGTGCTGCTACTATCATACTAAGTGCTAGAAGCTGATAAGTCTGCTTTAAAAAAGCAACTCTAGTGCTACTTAAAGATGTTGTTTGCGCACTCTCTTGAGCTATATAGTCTCTATCATATAAACCCATTATTATCTCCTTAAATTATATGCACATTTATGCAAATGTATTATAACATAAAATTTTATCAAAAACTCCTATCGGCAAATGATTGTGTTAATTTATGAGTTTATAATGCATAATTTGGGCTAAAAGGGGTTTTATAAACTATATTTTTTATACTCTTTAAATTTTACTAAAATATTCTTTTTAAATTAATCCAAAACAAATAATTTTCTCTCGCCTCTATATTCTAAAAAAATATCTTTTTTATATCTTAATCCGCACTTTTGCAAAATTTTTTGAGATACTATATTATTTGGATGCGTTGTTGCTACAACTCTTGTTTTAAAATGGCTTTGTATAAACTCTATTTGAGCTAATGCAATTTTTGTTGCAAAGCCCATGCCCCAATGCTCTTTTGCTATAATATATCCAAATTCGTAAGATTTATCATCAAATTTAAAAATCCCACCAAAGCCAATAATTTTATCTTTATAAACAATTGGGCTAAATTTTAATTTACCATCAAAATTAAAGTTCTTTTTTAT
>CAZCOI010000273.1:0-2066 GCA_964500335.1 uncultured Nitratifractor sp. | reverse complement strand
AAAAAACCGCTTATTTTAAATAGTTGCTTCATTTTATCCCCTTTGCCTTGTAATACTCTTTGATAGTTTGAGTATTGTAGATATATGGCTTTAGCTTTAGCACCAAATCAAATAGTAGCTCATACTCTTTTATTGTATCGTATGAAGTGTCACTAAACACTTTTTGCCAAGCTTCATTCTCTTTTTTTGCAATTTTTTTAGCGCTCTTTAGATATTTGTCAATCAAAGTTGTATCGATATTTAGCTCTTTAGCTCTTTTTATAATATCGACAATCTCTACCTCATCTGCTCCAAAGCCACTAGCTCTTTTTTGAAGGTAGCCTTTTTCTATAAACTCATCTAACTCATCTTTGCTAATATCGCATCTTTTTATAAACTCATCTTCGCTTAAAAAGCCATTTTTGCCGATAGTTGCTAGCTCTAGGGCTTTGACCATCATTAAAAATGAGCTATCTTTATGTAGAGGCACTTTGTTAAAAAGCTCTTTGATATCGCTAATTGTGTAATTTAGAGATTGTAAATACTTTATAAACTTTATAATATTTACACAATCTTGTGAATATAGATGAACATTTGGTTTTGGTTTTTGTGGACTTGGCAAGAGATTCTCTTTTAGGTAGTAAAGAATTGTCGATTTACTCTCGCCTGTTTGCTCTATAAGCTCTTTCATCTTAAGCATTTACACACCCCTTTTACAAAAAATCTACTCAAATTATAGCAAATATTTTATAAAGTGTCAAGTGTTACTCTACACTTTTTAAATAACTGTTCATTTTTGGTTTATCTTAGTGTTGTAAAATAGCACTATGAAATATATTATACTATCAATTTTAACCATATCGATACTATTTAGCAAATATGCAGATTTTGTATTAGTTAAAAAGAGCGAGCGAAAACTATACCTATACTCTAATGGCACTCTTTTAAAAGAGTATAATATAGTTTTGGGTGGCAATACAAAGGGTCCAAAAGTGCAAGAGGGAGACAAAAAGACCCCAGAGGGTACATATTGGCTAGATTATAAAAACAGCCGTAGCCGCTTTTATCGCTCTATACATATCTCTTATCCAAACAAACATGATATTGCCAATGCCAAAAAGCTAGGGGTAAATCCAGGTGGCAATATTATGATTCATGGAGAGGTTCCAAAAAGTAGCGACCCTATGCTATGGTTTAAAACAGTAGGCAACTGGACAGCAGGATGTATAGCTTTGAGCAACAAAGATATGCAAGAGTTTTGGGAGCTTATAAAAATACCAACCAAAATAGAGATAAAACCATAATCCAAATAGCTTTAAGCTTTTGGCTTTTAGCTTTTCTACTCTTGTTCAAAATATTTAACTCTATCTATTGTAGATGGATGGGTGCTTATCCAAGTTGGTATATCAAATCTCTTACTTTTTTTAGTTCTATTTTTATCTTTATCTTTCTCTTTTATTGGTGAGTAGTTCTCTAGCTTTCTAAATAGATTTGCAAGTGGTTTAGATGATGTATGTAGCCTTTTTAGCTCGCTTTTTGCATACATATCTGCTTCATGTTCAAACTCTCTTGAGTATTTTGTATTAATTAGTAGAGTTGGCAGTGTAGTTGCAATAAAGCTAGCATCACCTGTAAAGTAGCCAATAACTGCAGTAGCAATTGTCCCCTTTATTGCCCCTTTTAGAGCGTGGCGATGCACAACATGCCCCTTTTCATGAGCTAGCACCCCAAGCACCCCTCTTAGCTCTTTATCTTTGTCTAAAAATACCAGCTCATCTAGCAGCACTATATCACCACTTGGCAGAGCAAAAGCGTTTGGTCCCATCATTGGCGATGAACGAAAGTGTAGCTTATATCTTGGGTTGTTGTTGGTTAATTTTGCAAACAGCTTTTTTATATGCTCTTTTTTCTCTTTGGATAGGTTGCTTTTGTGTAGATACATCTTCTCTATCTGCTCAAGAGTAGTTTTGCTTACACTATCAAGAGTGCCTTTTGGCATAACATTTGCAATAAGTGCAGCAGAGTAGCTAGCACCAGCAGTTAGCATAAAAGTAATAAATAGCGCAATAAATACAATAGAAGCCAAT
>CAZCOI010000272.1:0-9982 GCA_964500335.1 uncultured Nitratifractor sp. | reverse complement strand
TTTAAATTTAAGCTTCTAAGTTTCGCTTTGCCCAAAGATAGCGCATATAGTTTTAAATAAACCGCTTCTACCGACTTTGGCGCTTCATCTTCGAAAATAAAAGTTATCGTGTAATCTCTTGCAATATCGCCAATTTCATTTAAAACTTTTATAACTTGCACATTTTTATGCGCCTCTCCTACCGCTTCGTTAATAAAAGGCGCAAATGCATTTATTGCGTTTTTAACGAAATTATCATCAATTGTCGCTACAAATTCGCTACCGCTAAAATCAACTTCTACTCCTGCTTCTTGCAAAGCTTTTATAAAAATTGCCGCAGAGCCGAAATTTTCATTCCAATTAACCACCGCAAAATTTGCTTGTAATATTTTATCCGCATTTTTTTGCCCTCTATCCACTCTTGCAATTCCAAATCCAAGCGGCTTTTTATACCCGTTTTGAGATTCAATACTATTAACAAGCTCTTTAAACTCTTCTACACTTTTAATTGTCTCTATCATATTTACTCCATTTTTTTAAGAGATATTATATCTAATTTTAAATTAATAGGTTTGTTATTTATAAAAGCTGTGTAAACTAAAGTTGTAAATATTGTAAATTAAATATGTTATATTATAAACAGATAGAGCATTTAAATATAATCTTAAAATATATATAAAAGGGTTAAAAGTTTAAATTTTTATTTAAGAAAAACCTTAAAAATAGCCTAAAATAGGCTTTTTAGTAAAAAAATATAAAATTATAGAAAAATTTTTATTACTTTATAAGTTTATTTTTATACATTTTATGCAATAATTATTACAATTTGACAAAAAATTGAAAAAATTTTACACTTTTAATTCTTCATATTATTTAATTTAAGCTTCATATTAGTTAATGTTAAGTATAATTCTCGTATAGGAATAGCAAAATAGTTGCTCTAAAAATCCAAATTTAATTTAGAGCCTTTAAGCTTTTCAATTAAAAAGGTGGATAAAATGAAAACTATATCAAAAGTAATGGGAATTGCATTAATTGCTAGTTCAGCTCTTTTTGCAGGTGGACCTTTTGTGGCGGCACCTGAACCAGATGTTGAACCAGTTGAACCAGCAGTTGCAGAGATACCAGCAGCAGCTCCTGAACCATCTTCTATTAAACCTTATTTTGGTGGTGGTTTGGGTACTTCATCTGCATCAGTTGATAGTAAAGCTAAGGTTTGTGGCGGTTGTGAATATGATAAACTAAATCAAACAACAACTCATTTACCAGATAAAATTATCAATTGGGGTGGTAGCGATAGTGCAACTACTGGTATGATTTTAGCGGGAGTTGAAGTAAATGACTATTTAGCAATTGAGGGGCGTATAACTAAAGCAATTTCAGATTATGAGATTAAAGATCATAAGCCAATTAGCTATTCCAATGCGGCAGTTTATTTAAAACCTCAAGCTAAATTTGAAAATTTTACTGTTTATGGATTACTTGGTTATGGTATTTCAAGTATAGATTTTATGGGTAAAAATACAAAATCTAGTGGCTTACAATATGGAGCTGGTGGTAGCTATGATATAAATGACCAATTATCTGCATTTGCAGATTATACACAGCTTATGAATTCTGATAAAAAGATATCAGATGCAACTACATTAGATAGTATTAGCAGTGTAAATATTGGATTAATTTATAAGCCATAATTAAAGAGGTTCTCTCCTTCCTCTTTAATTTTTTTATTTAGCATTTATATTAATAATGTTTGGTATCTCTATAGCTATATAGTTTTATGGAAGCATTTTAGCTTCCATCCACTAACTAGTTTCAATCAAAATTCTTATTTTAGTTTTTTAAATTATTCCCCAAATCCTGTTATTGAAAATGGACCAAAAGCTGGAACAACTTTAGAAACTCTTGTAACTCTGCTTATTGGACAAATCTCTTTTCGTCTAAGTTTTCCTAAAATTTTATATTTTACTCTTTTGCCCTTTACATTTATGGTATAATTTTGAATAAAGCGATTATATGCATATGTTACATAACCTTTATAGCTATAGGCGTTTTTAAATTTACATTTTACAAACCATACTTTTTTTCTTTTTTTATTAGTAACTAATCTTACTTTACACCCCTTAACTCTTTTTAGTTTTGTAATTCTCCAAAATCTTTTATAATCAACACAAACTGTTGTATATTTAAAAAATTTATTATTCACATAAATTTTAAAACTCCATAAACCAAGTGTTAAAGGCTCATAATCTTTTGCGCTAACATTTAAACTTAAACTAAAAATAAAAAATAGCGATAAAATTAACTTTTTCATTTTTTATCCTCACTTTTTTTTAATTTTACTATTAAATAGTGATATAAAAGTTACAAAAAATATAATTATGGAAAATAGTATATTGTATAGCTTTTATAGAAAATTATATAGTTTAAATTTATAAATAAAGAAGTTATTAAAAATAAAGATTAATTTTTAACTTGCATTAGATAAATAGTCTTATCAAAATCTTGCATATCATATAATTTTAAAGGGATTTCTTTAACTATATGCCATTTATCAATTAATTCTAAAAAATTGGTTGGATAGTAATATTGAAAAATTGTTGCACTACTTTTTTTATAGCAAGAATTTTCTTTTTCAAATAAAATAAAATCAGATTCATATATACCATCTTCATAATAACTATCTATTGCTAAAAATCTATTATTATCTTCTGCTATAAAGGTGCCAACGGCTAGTTCGCTTAATCCATAAGATGTATTTAGATCAAATATGAAATAGTTTGTAATAGTTTTTAGATGTTCAAAAAACTTTATAAATTCGTTTGGAGGTAGATAATTTAACATATCAAAAACAGCAGTAGCTACATCAAATTTTTTATTAATATCAAAAATCTCAGCTTTTATGGCATTTATATTATTTTTTCTTGCAAGTTCAACCATTTTTGGACTTTTATCGATACCTAAAGTTTTAATATTAAATTTTTTTTGTACCTCTTTTAAAAAATCTCCACTTCCACATCCAATATCTAATAGCGAGTTGAAATTTAACTCTTTTAAAATATCAAAATAGTATGCTTGTAGTTTTGGAGCAACCTCTTTTACTCCAATTAAATCTTCTATTTTTGCATATAGGTCTAAAGCATTAGTATTATTGCTCATCTTCTATTACTTTTTTTAAGTGGTTATATAGTTTTAATATTTCACCTTTTTTTTCAAAAAAACTATTTTTATTTGCAATTAGGTGTGCACTAGATTGCATAATATCTTCAGCAACTTTTAGACCATTCTCTTTCATTGTTGTTCCTGTTTCAACAATATCTACAATTGCATCAGCAAGCCCAACTAAAGGTGCTAATTCAATAGAGCCATATAGCTTAATTATCTCAACACCTACAGCTTTTTTTGCAAAATAATTTTTTGTAATATTAACCATTTTTGTTGCTACTTTTATATCTGGTCTATTCCAATCAAGTTCATCATTATTTTTTATTCCAATAGATACTTTACATTTACCAATTTGCAAATCTAATAGATCTACAATATCTAAATTTTTTTCAGTTATTACATCTAATCCTACTACTCCAATATCAGCGGCACCATGCTCCACATATGTTGGCACATCTTGGTTTCTTACATTTAAAAATCTAAAATTATTACTCTCTAAGATAAGCTTTCTACTCTCAAATTTAAACTCTTTATTAAATATTTTTGTAAAAAGTTCCATAGTCTCATCAGCAATTCTGCCTTTTGGCAGGGCAATAGTTAGCATTTAATCTCCTTAATTACATTTTGCATACCCTTAAAGATTAAAAATTTATCAAATTTGGCACCTAGATATTTAGCCAAAAGCTTACCATCTCCACCACAACAATATATTGGCAAATTATTTTTATTAATCTTTTTAACAAGAGCAACAATTGGTGCAATAATACCATAACTTATACTATCTTTTGTTGTAGAGTTTGGTATTTTATTAAGATTTATCTCATTTAAAGTATCAATAGATAGTAGAGGAGATATATCTTTATAACACTCTTTAACTCTCCAAATACCGGGTAATATAGTTCCTCCAATAAATTTATTATTAACTTTTAAATCGATTGTTATTGCACTTCCAGCATCAATATAGATACCATCTTTACCACTTAAAAGCAAAACTTTTCTATCTATTCCCATCTCTTTATAGGTTCCATCTAATTTTACAAAAGGTTCTAAATTAATCCAATTTCTATTTTTAGATAGTCTGTTTTGAAGATTTAGATTTACATTTATATAATATAAACTATTATTAGAGTATCTTTGAAAGAGTTCTTCATATTCTAAATTTAAAATATTTTGCCCATCATATAAATGGGCAAATCTATTACCAATATCAACTAAAAGCACTTTTTACTGCTCGTTAAATGAGCCTATAGAGATTAGTTTTTGATATCTTTTATTAACTAGCTCTTCTTTACTTAGTGCCATTAACTCTTTAAGCGAGTTTAAATAATACTCTTTAAGTGCATTAATTGCACTGTTTTTATCTCTGTGTGCTCCAATTAGAGGCTCATCAATAATGTCATCAATTAGGTTATGCTCTTTTAGGTAGTCTGGAGTAATTTTTAAAGCCTTTGTAGCTTGTTCAACTTTACTTGGGTCGTTCCATAAAATTGCACTACAACCTTCTGGTGAGATTACAGAAAATACAGAGTATCTCATCATTGCAAGTTTATCAGCTACTCCAATTGCTAATGCTCCTCCGCTTCCACCTTCACCAATAACAACAGAAATTAGTGGAACTTTAACATCAGATAACTCATAAAGGTTTCTAGCAATTGCTTCGCTTTGTCCTCTCTCTTCAGCTCCGACACCAGGATATGCACCTGGAGTGTCAATAAGCATTAAAACAGGTATATTAAATTTTTCTGCTAATTTTACTGCACGCAAAGCTTTTCTGTAACCTTCTGGATGAGGCATACCAAAATTTCTTTTTATTTTATTTTTAGTACCGCGCCCTTTTTGCTCACCAATAAGTATTGTTTTTTGCCCATCAATCCAGCCTAAATAGCATACTATTGCTGGATCGTCTCTAAAAGTTCTATCGCCATGAATCTCTTGTGCATCACTAAGAAGAGCTCTTATATAATCTAGGGCATATGGTCTATCTGGATGTCTTGCAAGTTGTAGTTTTTGATAATCATTTAAATTACCAAAAACTTTTTTTACCTCTTTTTCTAAATCTTTTTCTAAAATCTCTATTGCGCTTTCATCATTTCTTGTTTTTGCAGACTCTATAGAGTTTTGAATATCTTCAATTGACTTTTCAAAGTCAAGATAAGTTGCCATAAGTTACTATCCTTGATATTTTTTAAAAATTACAACTCCGTTTGTTCCACCAAATCCAAAAGAGTTACTCATAACTGTTTGTAAATTGGCTTCTCTTGCACCTTCTGTTACATAATCTAAATCACAATTCTCATCTGGTGTTTTATAGTTTATTGTTGGAGGAATAATACCTTTATCCATTGCCATAATAGAAATAACTGCTTCAATTGCACCAGCGGCTCCTAAACAGTGTCCAATTTGTCCTTTTGTAGAGCTTACAGGAGGGCAGTTCTCTTTTCCTCCTAAAAGTTCTTTAATTGCCGCAGTTTCATTTTTATCATTTACAGGTGTTGAAGTTCCATGAGCATTAATATAATCTAGTTTTGGATTACCTGCCATCTTCATTGCCATTTGCATTGCTCTTAAAGGTCCGCTCATTGTAGGAGTAGTAATATGGTTTGCATCTCCACTCTCTCCAAATCCAGCTAATTCACAATAGATTTTTGCACCTCTTTTTTTAGCACTCTCAAGCTCTTCTAAAACTAATGCTCCAGCACCTTCACCCATTATAAAACCATCTCTATCTTTATCAAATGCCCTTGAAGCAATCTTTGGGTCGTCATTTCTAGTTGATAGTGCTTTCATAGAGGCAAATCCACCAATCCCAACAGGACAAATTGCACTCTCAGCACCAACCACAAGCATTCTATCAGCCCCACCAAGCATAATAGTTTTTGCCGCTTCGCAAATTGCATGAGTTCCAGCTGCACAAGCTGTAACAGAGCTTACATTTGGTCCTCTTAAGTTATACTCAATTGAGATAAATCCACCAAGCATATTTACAAGTGCTGAAGGAATAAAAAATGGTGAAATTCTTCTAGGACCTCTATTTTCACAAATTAAGGAGTTTTTTTCAATTGCTGGCAAGCCTCCAATACCTGACGCAGAGCTAATTCCAAAAGAGTCTCTCTCTATGCTATCATCAATATTTGCATCTTCTATTGCCTCTTTTGCGGCTTTTAACCCAAAATGGATAAATCTATCAGCTTTTTTAACCTCTTTTGCATCCATTATTGTAGTTGGATCAAAATCTTTTACTTCTGCCGCAATTTGTGCAGAAAATTTAGAAGGGTCAAAGATTGTAATTTTATCAATACCACACTCTCCAGCAACTATTGCGTCAAAAGAGCTATTTTTATCGTGTCCTACGCTATTTATCATTCCTAACCCAGTAACTACTACCCTTCTCACAACTACTCCTAAGATATTATTTAAAGATAACAAAACTTAAAAAATTAAGTTCTCTTATCTTTACCCCAAATATTGGGGAAAAGAATTAAGCTTTAGCCTCTTCGATGAATTTTACAGCGTCTGCAACTGTAGCAATACCTTCAGCGCTCTCATCTGGAATTTCGATATCAAATTTCTCTTCTAATGCCATTACAAGTTCAACAACATCAAGACTATCAGCGCCAAGATCTTCTGCAAATTTTGACTCTTCTTTAATGTCATCAATATTTACACCTAATTGCTCAGCTACAACTTCTTTAACTTCATCTAATATTGCCATTTATGACTCCTTATAAAATATGCGATAAGTATAGCCAAAAATCGTTAAAAATAGGTAACAAAGTTATTATTTTTAGCTCTTTTTTATTAAGTTTGTTGCAAATTTTCATCTATAATTATATTTTTAAAGTCTAATATAACCTTTGTTCCCACACCTTTAGAAGATTCTATCTTTAGATTAATCAAGTTTGAATCACAAAAACTTTTTACTATGCTTAATCCTATTCCTTCGCCTAAATTTGTGCTATCTTCTTGATAATATCTTTGATATATTAATGAGAGTTCACTTTGTTCAATTCCTTTACCTCTATCTTGAATAATAAGTTTTTTATTATCTGTATAAATAGATATTAAACTATCTTTATTTGAATATTTCATTGCATTTTCTATGATATTATCAATAGTTTGTTCTAAGCCTATTTTATCTGTTAATAGTAAAAGAGGTTTAACCTCTATAAGGAATCTATTTCTATTAAACTCTTTGAAAAAAGCTACTCTATCTTCTATAAACTCTTTTAGATTAATTTCTTCTTTTTGGATTGGTAAAATCTCTTTTTTTATATTATAGCTAAGATGGCTATATAATCTTTTTAATCTATCTAATGAAGATATAATCCTATTAGCTTTTTTTAAATCTTTTGAGTCTAATTTTTTTGATAACATTTTTATATTAGCATCAATTGTACTAATTGGTAAGTTTATCTCATGTAGAGTTTCTCTTATGATATGTTCTAGTAATTTATCTTGTTTTTGTTTTTGTTCATTTAAAAATGTATATAAAATATATCCAATAAAAGTAATTAGAGGAGTTAAAATAGTAATAGATATCCAAAAATTAAAGTGTCTATTAAATAGATATAAAAGTATAAAAATTAAAATTTGAGAAGTTAGATATAATATTAAAAACCACCTCATTATAGTTTTGAGCTATCAAATATATAGCCTACTCCTCTTATATTTTGTATTGCATCACTAAAATAGTGTTTTAGTGTGCTAATATATACTCTTAAAGTTGCATAAGTTACTTTATCTTGCCATACATTATTATAAATCTCATCATATGTGATTACTCTATTTTGATTTTTAATAAAATATAACAATAACTCAAAAGGTGCGGCAGTTAGATTTTGCTCTTTATTGTTTAAATAGAGCTTTTTTTTATCTGTATCTAATTTATAGTTGCCTATTTTTATAATATTTTGCTTTTTATATCGTCTTAATATAACTTCTATTCTAATAAGTAGTTCATCTAAGTCAATAGGTTTTTTTAAATAGTCATCGGCTCCAACTTTTAACCCTTTGATTAATGACTCTTTATCATCTCTTGAAGTTATAAATATAGTTGGTGTAAAATCTTCACCATCTCTTAGAGATTTAAGTGCTTTTATTCCATCTTCAAATGGTAAATTTATATCAAAAATATATAAATCGTAACAGTTTTGATATGCTAAATCATAAGCACTTAAAGGGTCTAATACACTATCAACAATAAAACCTTCATCCTCTAAAAACTCTTTTAATGTTTCGTTATATAGTTTGTCATCTTCTAATAATAATATTTTCATCTTATTTTAATTATATCAGATTTTTATAAAATATTAAGTTATAATAAATTTTTTATGCAAGGAGGTAGTTTATGAAAGAGATTATTAAAGATATTAAGGTTAAGAAGGTAGAAGATAAAGTAAATATTGATTTTTATAGAGTAAGTTATGTAGAAAATGGCAAAAAAAAGGAAGTAGAGGTTGCAAAATCTTTAGATGTTGTTAAAATACTTTTATATCATAAAGAGAAGAATGCTTTTTTGATTATTAGACAGTTTAGACCATTAGTTTATATCAATCATCCAGATTTAGCTTATAGATATGAGCTTTGTGGAGGAAGAGAAGATAAACCAAATTTAACCTCAAAAGAGGTTGCCAAAGAAGAGGTGTTAGAAGAGTGTGGATATAAGGTTGATGATTTAGAGTATGTTACTACATTTGTTACATACGTTAAAATGCATCTATATTATGCTTGTATTGATGAATCTATGAAAGTAAATAGTGGAGGTGGGGTTGATTATGAAAATATACAACTACATTTCTTACCAGTAGATGAAGCAAAAGAGTTTGCACTTAATCCAAAGTATCCAAATCGTCCAGCATTTGCATTTTCAATATGGTGGTGGTTTGATAAAAAGTATAAAAATATCCAAGCATAAGCTTGGATAATATTAGTAGTATTGAATCATATGTTTTAGAATTTCTGGTTCTACTTGATCAAAGTTTAGATATTTATAGATACTATCTTTCTTATCATCTGTAATTTTCTTATTTACAATCTCAAGATACTCTTCTTTGCTAGGGATTTTTCCAAGCAATGCACAAACTGCTGCAAGTTCCGCACTACCTAAATAGACTTGAGCCCCTTTACCAAGGCGGTTATCGAAGTTTCTTGTTGAAGTTGAGAAGGTAATTGCATTATCTGCAACTCTTGCTTGGTTACCCATACATAAACTACATCCAGGAATCTCAGTTCTAGCACCTGCTTGTCCATAGATTGCATAATAACCCTCTTCTCTTAATTGAACTTCATCCATTTTAGTTGGAGGTGCAATCCATAATCTAGTTTTAACAGGACCTTCACCTTTTAATACTTCGCCAAGAGCACGGAAAAGACCGATATTTGTCATACAGCTACCAACAAATACTTCATCAATCTTTTTAGGTCTTTTCTCATCTGCAAGAACTTCGCTTAGTGTTGCAACATCATCAGGGTCATTTGGACATGCAACAATAGGCTCTTTAATCTCATTTAAGTCTATCTCAATAACTGCGGCATACTCAGCATCTTTATCAGCCTCAAGTAGCTCTGGATTATCAATCCACTCTTGCATCTTTTTAGCTCTGCGCTCAAGCGTTTCTCTATCTTCATAACCATCAGCAATTAGCTCTTCAATAAGCTTGATATTTGATTTTAGATACTCAATAATTGGTTCTTTATTTAGTTTTACAGTACATGCCGCGGCACTTCTTTCGGCACTTGCATCGGCAAGTTCGAACGCTTGTTCACATTTTAAATCTTCTAAACCTTCTATCTCTAAAATGCGTCCAGCAAAAATATTTTTCTTACCCTTTTTCTCTAC
>CAZCOI010000271.1:0-1512 GCA_964500335.1 uncultured Nitratifractor sp. | reverse complement strand
ATATGGCTAAAAATAGATACAATTATTATATCATTATTTTGTTAATTTTTTTAACTCGTGTGCTTCGATATTAAGTATTAAAGACTCTTTTATTATACTATCTAAAAGCTCTATGTTAAGTTCGTTTATACTTTTAATCTCTAGGTGTCTTACAAACTTGCCATTGCCCTTAAGAGATGGGAATTTGCTTTGTAGTTTTGCGCCCTTTCCAAAAGCTATAACTAAGCTTTTGTTCTTAACTCTTAGCATTGCAACTACAGAGAACTCGTCGTAATAAGAGAGCTGTTTTTTTGTTTGTACCTCTTTTATTTGCGGGTACGATAGCAAAATATTTTGCACTTGTTTTAAGATGCTATCTATCTCTTTATTCATTAATCTTCATCGCTTAAAACACTGCATAACTGCATTCCATGTAGAAATATTGTCCACGATATGTATATCCAAAGAAACAAAAATAGTACTACAGAAACTGCTCCATAAATAGTTGTATATGTTTTATTATAGTATAAATATAGTACAAAAAGAGACTTTGCAACAAACCACACAAATGTAGCAATAAACGAGCTAAGAGCAACAACTTTAACAGATAGCTTATCTCTTGGTGTAACTGTATAAATTACAAATATAATAGCCCAAATAATTATAAATTGCAAAATTTGAGGTGCCAAATGAAGAGTGTTATCAATTTTACTAAAGAGCCAAATAGTAGCCCCTAAAGATAGCGGAATAAACACCAACAACCCACCATATACCAATAAAGCCTCTAGTGGAGTTCTTCGGTTTTTATCGAAAATATCATTCACTATGTAGTCAAAATCTCTAAAAAACATAACTGCAGCCACTACAATATACACAACCCCAACAAGTCCCATACTTGCAGCATTTGCAACAAATTTGTCTATCCACTCCATAATTATTTTAGAGCTTCCAGGCATTAGCGAATTTGCGATTATAGAGTGTATATTGCTATAAAATTGGTTAAAAATTGGGGTGTATATTACAACAGATAAAATAATAACAAGCAGAGGTATCATAAAAAATAGAGTCGCCCAGCTCATGCTAGCTGCGTAAAAACTAACTTTAGGCTCAAAAAGCTCCGAAATAAAGCCCTTTAGTAGCTTTAGTATATAAAAAGCAAACTCTTTAAAACCTCTATCTCTCAACTATAGCCCCATCTTTCCTGGATTTAAAATATTATTTGGATCAAACGCCTCTTTTACTCTTTTAAATAAATTTAGCTCCGCCTCGCTAAATGCAATATCCATAAACTCTGCCTTGCTTAACCCAATGCCATGCTCTCCACTTAGGGTTCCGCCCATATCTACTACTAGTTTAAATATCTCTTCAATTGCCCTATGCCCATTTTCTAGCTCCTCTTTATTGCTGCCATCTACCATTACATTTACATGTATGTTGCCATCTCCTGCGTGTCCAAAGCAAGGCACTACAAGGTTATATTTTGAGCCAATCTCATAAATTTTTTCAAGCGCAGTGGGTAACATACTTCTAGGA
>CAZCOI010000270.1:0-1963 GCA_964500335.1 uncultured Nitratifractor sp. | reverse complement strand
GACATTTGATATAAGAGATAGCGATGTATACTGGTGCACAGCTGATATTGGGTGGATTACAGGGCATACATATATAGTTTATGGTCCATTAGCAGCAGGTGCTACAAGCGTAATGTTTGAGGGGGTGCCAACATACCCTGACGCTGGCAGATGCTGGAAGATGGTGCAAGAGTATAAGATAAATCAGTTCTATACCGCGCCAACTGCTATTAGGATGCTTCATAAGCTTGGGCAAGATGAGCCAGCAAAGTATGATTTGAGCTCTCTTAGAGTATTGGGAACTGTTGGCGAGCCAATTGACCCCGCTGCTTGGGAGTGGTATTATGAGGCAGTTGGAGGTAGTAGATGCTCTATTGTAGATACTTGGTGGCAAACTGAAACTGGTGGACATATGATTACACCAATTGCTAGTGCAACACCGGTAAAGCCAGCTTGTGCAACATTGCCACTACCAGGAATTTATGCAAAAGTTATAGAGCAAGATGGCTCATTAACTCCTGTTGGTGAAAAGGGCTTTTTGTGTATTACAAAACCTTGGCCAAGTATGATAAGAACTATATGGCAAGATTCAGAGAGATTTAAAAAGTCATATTTTGGAGATTGCGTATACAATGGCAAGCCGGTATATTTTAGCGGTGATGGCGCAATGGTAGATGAGGATAACTATATTACAATCACAGGAAGAACAGATGATGTTATAAATGTAAGTGGGCATCGCTTGGGAACTGCTGAGATAGAGGGTGCAATAAAGAAACATAATGATATTGCAGCAGTTGCTGTAGTTGGCAAGCCTCACGATATTAAAGGGGAGGGGGTATTTGCATATATTGTCTTAAAAGATGCCAGCTCTTGCGATACACAAAAGCTTCAAAGCGAGCTAAACGAGGTAATCAAAAAAGAGATTGGAGCAATTGCTTATGTGGATGAGCTAGCTATTGTTCCAGATTTGCCAAAGACTAGAAGCGGCAAAGTAATGAGAAGAATCTTAAGAAGTTTAGCAAAAGGCGAGCCAATTACTCAAGATACCTCTACGCTAGAGGATCCAACAATTGTAGGGAAAATTGATGCAATTGTAAATGAGGCATAGTTTAAAGAAGTTGTAGTAAAATTAGCAAAAATTTAAAGGAAAGATATGGCTTGTGATTTATGCGGAAGTGAGAGTGGGCTACAAGATTATGTTGTAGCACCAAAAGATGATACAATTACAATTTGCGAGAGTTGCGCTAACTCAATTGATGACCCAACAAAAGATGCAAAACATTGGAACTGCTTGCACGATAGTATGTGGAGTGAAAATCCTGCAGTGCAGGTAGTTGCTTTTAGATTGCTTACAAAACTTGGTGCTCAAGATCAGCTTGATATGTTGTATTTAGACGATGAAACAAAAGCGTGGGCAGAAGCTGGTTTGGCAGATGAAAATGCGCCAGTTGTTAGAGATTGCAACGGCAATATTTTAAGCGAGGGTGATAGTGTAAGCATTATCAAAGATTTACCAGTAAAGGGTGCAGGTTTTACAGCAAAGCAAGGAACCACAGTTAAAAATATAAGAATGGTGCCAGATGACCCAACACATATCCAAGGCAAAGTAAACGGCACTACAATTTATCTAAAAACTGAGTTTCTTAAAAAGCTATAACGGCTAAGCTGACACCACTTAAACCTAGCTTTGATATGTTAAAAAGTATTTTAGCAAAAAAAAGTTTAGGTTATAGGTGCGACTTAGCACATTCTCTTTAGTGCTTTGTTATCCTTTTAATAATCTTTGATATAAAATATCTTCTAAATTTCTACTAGAATCTACAACTCTTACTCCACAACACTCTTAAGGATAAAAATGGTTTAATATGCCAAAAAGGTTATAAATATGTTGCAACACTTAGAAAAGATGAAAGAGGTATTTTCAGAATATTACAAATGGAATCATCAAAGGATAGGTTTTTTGGGAAATCTTATAAGTTCAATA
>CAZCOI010000269.1:0-7482 GCA_964500335.1 uncultured Nitratifractor sp. | reverse complement strand
CGCTTTTTAAAGAGCTTTATGGACATAACAGCAAAGAAGTAAAAGCAAATTTGGTTAAAGTTAAATGGGTTGATGGAAGCTATATTTTAGCAACTAAAAAAGAAGGGGTTGCATATGCTTTGCAAAAAGTTGCAAACGATTTAGCAAAATTACCACCCTCTTATAAAAAATATTTAAGCCCAATTGGTGGCACATTTAAATGGCGAAAAATTGCGGGCACAAATAGACTTAGCGTGCACTCTTTCGGTGCGGCTATTGATATAAATGTAAAATATTCAGCTTATTGGCGCTGGAGTAAAGGCGCATATAGATACCAAAATAAAATTCCTAAAAAAATAGTTGAAATTTTTGAAAAGCACGGCTTTATTTGGGGCGGTAAGTGGTATCACTATGATACAATGCATTTTGAGTATCGTCCAGAACTGCTTAAATAGTTTTTATTATATAAAATTGTGTAAATTTTTAGGCAAATATTCTCTTTTTTTATAAAATAGCTTTTTAATTTCTAGGCAAACATAGTATAATTTAATTTATTAACCCAAATTAGGCATTAAGAGTTTATGAAGTAGTGCTGATGCTTTGCAATAGGAGTTTTGATAATACCCATAAGGTAATTAAAAAAATTTAGCAAAAAATCCTTTTGATAAATAATTACTGCTAATTTATGAACTCTAAATAAATAATTTGGGATTAACTTTAGGGGCAAAATAGTATGACAAATGAGATAAAAATATCTATTGCTTTGTTAGTAGTTGGGCTTGGTGTAATTGGTGGAATATATGTAAATAAAGAGCTATCAAAACAACAGCATCTATTAAAAAATAATTTAAAAGATAGTAGTGATAAGAAGATAATTTTACCCGATACTAAAAATAGTATGGCAAATATCGATGAGGTAAAAGAGTATGTAAAACTACTTGCTAAAACATATAAAAAAGGGCAAAGTGTACTTCCGCTAGATGATAGTGAATTAGATAGTAAAGGTAAAATAGCTCAAGAAGTTGCACTTAAGAGCAAAGAGTTTTTAAGTGATACTAAAACTCCTGATGGAAAGATACTTCATAATGATATTATGAGGGTAGTACCAGCAATTAACTCTATGTTAGATGAAAAAAGTAAAAAAAAGTGTCAAACATCAAATTGCTATGTGGTAGAGAAATATAATTTTGCAACAAATGCAACTACAAGAGCAATTGTTGATGTAGATAACCAAACTCTTTTAACAATAAAACATTATGCAAATATGCAACCAGATATTAGCAATAGGCTAACTAAAATAGCAAAAGCAATTGCACTAAAATCGCCAGAGATTATAAAAGAGCTTGGTCATATACCAACGCCAAATGAACTCTCTATGGCAAATGTAAGAACCAATCTACAAGAGTCTCCTTGTGAAGATAAAAATCATTTATGTGTTGCCCCAACATTTGCAGACCATCAAAAACAGCAAGCTCTTTGGGCTATTGTTGATTTAACTGAGCTAAATTTAGCCGCCGCAAAGTGGGCTGGGCTTGGCAAAACTTATACTCCAGCCTGTATTGATGAGAGAAGTTTGCAAAATAAATTTATAATGGAAAATTTTTGTCAAAAAGATAATAATTTAACAAAAGATGGATGGAGTTTTATTTATCACTTAACAGGCTCTGATGGTTTAGAGATTAGAGATTTAAAATATAACAATAAAAGCGTAGCAAGAAGTTTAAAGATTGTAGATTGGCATGTAGCCTATAAAGGTTATGGGGCTGATAAATTAGATACTTCAACCCCAAGTATTATAGAAGGTAGAGAGATAGAGTTTGTAAAGGGCGAAAATAATGAATATACATTTGGATATAATGACGCTATGGGGTGTCCTATGTTTTCAACTTCTGTAGTTTTAGCATTTAATGGTCCTCAAATTGCCCCTATTGTAGAGGCTGGAAAAGAGATAGGCTTCTCTATAACTCAAGATTTTAGAAATCCAAAGTGGCCAATGGCTTGTAACTATAGATATCAAAATAGATTTGAGTTTTATAAAGATGGCTCATTTAGAGTTGTTGGAATAAATTTAGGAAGAGGATGCTCAAATAAAGCAATTTATCGCCCTGTAATGAGGCTAGATATAGATTTAGATGATAATAAAGAGCAGTTTGCTTTATATAATGGTATAGAGTGGAAAGATTGGCAGATAGAAGGTAAATATCAAAGCACCTCTACTGAAAAGCTATATAAAAACCTATATCTTTATAAGATTTATAGTGCTTCAAATAGTAAAGATGGATATTATATAGAGCCTAATCGTGGACAATTTAATGATAATAGCAGAGGTGATAATGAAAGAGTATTTGTTACTAAATTTAAAGCAAACGAGGGAGATGAAGACCTTTTAACTCTTGGAAGCTGTTGTAAATTAGATGAAGATGGTGTTGAGGGATATTTAAATAATGAGCTTATTGAAGCAAATAATTTAGTTATCTGGTATGTACCAAAAGTTCAAAATGACGATAGAGCTGGGCATGAGTATTGTTGGGCTGATAGCACTATAGATGAAAATGGAAATCCTAGTGTTAAACTATATCCTTGTATTGTAGGACCAAAATTTATACCAATTTCAAAGGTTGATAGATGAAAAAATTTATACCAATAGTTGCTGTAATTTTAATTTTAGCTATTACAGCTTATCTTTTATTATTTAAAGATAGTCTAAGTAATATTGATAATAAAACTGAAAAAATAGATAATTTTAAATTTAGTGAGTTTACCAAATTAAAGAGTTGTTCTACTATGCCAATGTTTTTATATAAAGCAGGAGTTAGAGTACCAGTTATTGATTTAAGCCAAGAAAAATATACAGGTATAGCCTTTTATTATAAAAATTTTACAAGAGCTATTCATAAAAAGAGTTGGGAGAGATTTGAGTATTTAGGAACATATGCAATTGATAGAGGAGGAAATATATATTTAACGCCTAACCCATTAATTAGTATAAATCCTACTACTTTTAATTTGCAAAAAGCAATATATAAACTAGATAGTATAAATGGTAAATTAGATAGATGGCTAGTAATTGATGAGATAAAACCTACTCAAAATAATCCTTATGGTCTAATTTCTGTTGCATATGATTGTGATGATAATAGTTTATATGCAAGTGCTATTGATAAGAGTAATTATAAAGGCTCTAAAGGAAGAATTTATCATATAAATATTAAAGATAAAAGTTATAAAAAAGTAATTGATAATTTTGATGCTCTAACTATAACTATTTTAAAATCTAAAGATAAAAAATATCTAATTGCTGGAAGTGCTTATGATAATTCACTTTATGCATTTGAATTTAAAGAGAATAGAGTAGATAATTTGCCACATAAACTACTATCTTTAACAAATCCTGAACTTCATATTAGAAAAATAAAAGTTATTGGTAAAAATAGACTTAAATTAGAGGCTATTAAATTCTCTTACTCTTTAATTGCGGCTACTGTTAAAAAGAAAAGATTTATATTTATTGCTAACTATAATCCTACTACGAATAAATGGAGTATAAAAGAGCAAAAATAGTCTCTTTTCTTCTAAAGCTCAAATTTATAATAAAAAATCTTTCAAAATTTTATCAAAACATCCATAAAATGATATAAATATCATAAAAATATCCAAAAAATGGCACTACTTATTAAAATTTTAAACTTTAATTAAGAAAAATGTGAATAAAATGTTAAGGTATAAAAGTACCCATATAATGGATATATTAATTTAACAAGGGTTTACTATGAAAAAAAGAGTAATTATAAGGAGTATTTCTTCTTTATTTGCTTTATCGGTTTTTGCTTACAGTGCAATAACAGGTACAGCTTATAAAGATTATAATGGCGATGGTATTAAGCAAGATGGTGAAGGTGTAGTTCCTGGAATTATTGTAAAAGCTTATAAAAATAGCGATAATGGTGATGTAGAGGTTGCTCAAGCCGTTACAGATAACAATGGATCTTACTCTTTAGATATTCAAAATAGTGATTTACCAGTAAGATTAGAGTTTTCTATTCCTGAGAATAGATGTTTTTTAGATAAAAATCAAGATTATCCTTCTGCTGGCGGTAATGAATATGGTACAGCTATTCAATTTGCAAAAGCTGATGGTGAGACTCATAATTTTGCATTAGCTTATCCATATGATGTCGCAACAGATGAGAATCCAGAAGTATTTACATCTATACAAGCAAATGGAGATCCTCTCGGTGACGGAAATACTAGTAAGACTGCTGCTATATTAAAATTTCATTTTAAAGATAAATTAATTGCAGAAAATTCTGGAAGAAAATTAGAAGATAATTCAACTAGACTTAATAGAACTGCTGATGAGACTGGTCCAGCATGGATAACTTTAGCTACTCAAAAACAGGTTGGTAGTATTCATGGTTTTGCATACTCAAGACAAGCAAAAAAGGTTTTTGCATCAGCATTACTTAAAAGACATGTTGGATTTGGACCATTAGGAGCTGGAGGTATCTATATAATAGACCCTGAACCTAGCAACAATACAGATGAGAGTGTTAAATTTTTGAATTTAGATGCAATAGGTATTGCAACTAGTGATACTACTCATGCTTATACAACAGCTTTAATTAATGGAGATGATGATGATGA
Source organism: uncultured Nitratifractor sp. (assembly GCA_964500335.1). Classification (GTDB taxonomy): domain Bacteria; phylum Campylobacterota; class Campylobacteria; order Campylobacterales; family Sulfurovaceae; genus JAADEQ01. The sequence goes on along the minus strand of CAZCOI010000269.1, from coordinate 2,859 downwards.
ATCAAATGATGCTGTAAGTTTCTCTCCTGTAATTGGTAGCAATAGTGATAGAGGTTTACCAAAAGATATAAATCAGCCTTCTAATGATCCAGCCGCTTATGGACAAGTTGGGAAGTTAGGACTTGGAGATATTGATATTAGTGAAGATGGAAGATATCTTTTTGTTGTAAACTTGTATGATAGAAAATTATATAAAATAGATTTAACAGATCCTAAAAATCCAATAGCTCCTACAGCTGAGAATAAAGATGAAAAAGTAAAATCTTACCAAATTCCAAATATTTGTACATACTCTGATGAGGCTGGGGAGTATAGACCATTTGGTTTAAAGGTACTTAGAGGAAAAGCTTATGTTGGTATAACATGTTCAGGTCAAGATGCAGAAGGTAATACTGTGGCAGATTCTACATCTGATATGAAAGGTGCTGTATATAGCTTTGATATTAATAGTGAAACTTGGAGTGAGAGTGCAGATGTAGAGTGGACATATGATTATAGAGATAATGACGGAAGTGATAAACCTTGGCATAAATGGACTAATAAATGGATTAGTGAATGGGAGTATGGTATTCCAATAGTTGGAGATATAGAATTTGACAATAGTGGAAATATGCTAATTGGTATTATGGATATTCGTGCTCATATGGTAGCAAGTTACAATTATGGTTTAACAGGTTCAACTAGCAATAGTAAAGCTTCAACTGGCGACTTAATTAAAGCTAGCCGTGTATTAGATAATCCAAATAGCTGTGAATATACTACAAATTTAGCACAAGAGTTTTATGATGATAATTTAATTCATACAGAAAGTAGTATTGGTGCATTAGCAGGACACCATACAAGTAATACTGATAGTGTTTTATCAACATTTTTAGATCCAGTTCGTACTCAAAATAACAAAGTTGGAGCAAATGGTGTTCATCTATATAATAATAAAACCGGTCAAAGAGTAAATGGAGACATAGGATATGAGATAGTTTATTATGATCTAACCCATATTAATAAAGCCAATGGTATTGGAGACATAGAGACAATGGAGATAGTTCCGCCAATTGAGGTTGGTAACTTAGTATGGTTAGATTTGGATAGAGATGGTATTCAAGATGCAAATGAACCAGGAATTGAAGGTGTAAAAGTATTTTTAAGTGAAGGTTGTGATTGTAGTGCAAAAATTGCAGAAACTACTACAGATGCTAATGGTAACTATCTATTTAACTATACAAATGTAAATAATGGTGCAGGTTTAGAGCCACACAAAGATTATACAATCTGTGTTAATCCAACTCACTATAATAATGATTTAGGTGTTGATGGTACTCCTCTTGAGGGATTAAAGCTAACAACAACTGATTCAACAGCAACTGCTTCTAATAATAGCGACAGAGTAGATAGTGATGGTATTGTAAATGATGGAAAGATATCTATTAGCTTTACTACAGGAGAGCCAGGAGCTAATAATCATACTTATGATATGGGATTTAAAAAGCTTCCAGCATGTATTGGAGATAAAGTTTGGCTAGATAGAAACGCAAACGGTATCCAAGATGAAGGTGAGAATGGTTTAGGCGATGTTAAAGTAGAGCTAATTGATGAAGATGGAAATGTAGCAAAAGATTATAATGGAGATGATGTTGCATTCCAAACTACAGATAATAATGGAACATATAAATTTTGCAATTTAGCTCCAGATGTTAATTATCGTGTAAAAATAACACCAAGTAATGAGTACGAAGTTTCACCAAAAGATGCTGGTGGAGATGATAGTAAAGATAGTGATATTGATTCAACAACAAAAACTAGTCAAAGTTTTGTTTTAAGCTCTAATGAAGAGAATTTAAAACTAGATGCAGGTGTTTACAAAAAAGGTTGTTTAGGTGATACAATCTGGACAGATTTAAATGCTAATGGTATTCAAGATGAAGGTGAATTAGGAATTGAAGGTGTTAAAGTTGAACTATTTGATGAGAACAATAATAAAGTAGATGAAGCAACTACTGATAATAATGGAACATATAAAGTTTGTGCAAAGCCAGGAAAATATTATATTAAAGTAACGCCTCCAAATGAGTATGAAGTTTCACCAAAAGATGCTGGTGGAGATGATAGTAAAGATAGTGATATTGATTCAACAACAAAAACTAGTCAAAGTGTTGTTTTAATTTCTAATGAAGAGAATTTAGAACTAGATGCAGGTGTTTATAAAAAAGCATGTTTAGGTAGTTATGTTTGGAAAGATGAAAATGCAAATGGTATTCAAGATGATGGAGAACTTCCAATTGAAGGTGTTAGTGTAACACTTCTTGATAAAGATGGAAACAATATTGGCAGTACAACTACAGATGAAAATGGTAAATATAAATTCTGTAATTTAACTCCAGGTGTTTATAGTGTTAAATTTACTGCAAACCCAGATGATAATGGTGTTCCATATATTACTACTAAGCAAAATAGTGGAGATAATGATTCTAAAGATAGTGATGTTGAAGAGTATAAGAATGGTGGAGGAGTTACTGATAGTATAACTTTAAAAAGCGGTGATAACTATAAACATTTAGATGCTGGATTTATCCAAGAGATATGTTTAGGCGATAAAGTATGGGAAGATAAAAATGCAAATGGTATTCAAGATAGCGATGAAGATGGTATAAGTGGAGTTAAAGTAACACTTTATGATGAAAATAATCAAATTGCAAAAGATACACAAGGCAATACTATTGCACCAGTTACAACTCAAAGTAATGGCGAATATGAGTTTTGTCACTTAACACCAGCAAAAAATTATAAAATTGTATTTGAAAAACCAAAAAACTATGTTGTAGCACCAAAAGATAATGGTGATGATAATAATGATAGCGATAT
>CAZCOI010000268.1:0-2043 GCA_964500335.1 uncultured Nitratifractor sp. | reverse complement strand
CATAGCCTTTTTAGATTCTTCGTTAATTACTCTTGGTCCACTTACATAATCGCCATACTCAGCTGTATTTGAAATTGAGTATCTCATATCAGCAATTCCGCCTTCGAACATTAAATCTACAATTAGTTTAAGCTCATGCAGACACTCAAAATATGCCATCTCTGCAGGGTATCCAGCTTCTGTAAGTGTCTCAAAACCAGCCTGAACAAGTGCAGTTACACCACCACAAAGAACAGCTTGCTCACCAAATAGGTCTGTTTCTGTTTCATCTTTAAAAGTTGTCTCGATAATTCCAGTTCTTCCGCCACCAATTGCGCTTGCATAGCTAAGTGCTAACTCTTTTGTAGTACCACTTGGATCTTGCGCAACTGCAATTAAATCTGGGATTCCACCACCCTTTACAAATTCGCTTCTTACAGTGTGTCCTGGAGCTTTTGGAGCCACCATCATTACATTAATATCTGCTCTTGGAACTATTCTTCCATAATGAATATTAAAACCATGACCAAAAGCAATTGTAGCACCCTCTTTTAAATTTGGCTCAATCTCGTTAGCATAAATTTCTGCTTGGTTCTCATCTGGTAGTAAAATCATAACTACATCAGCCTTTGCTGTTGCATCTGCTACGCTTAATACCTCAAAACCTTTAGCTTCTGCTTTTTTCCAAGAGCTACCACCCTCTCTTAAACCAATTACAACATTTACACCACTATCTCTTAAGTTTTCTGCATGTGCATGCCCTTGGCTACCAAAGCCAATCATTGCTACTGTTTTTGATTTAATAATATTTAAATCGCAATCTTTGTCATAATATACATTTAAATCTGCCATTTCTGTTTCCTTGGTTAAAAATTTTGCCGATTATACAAAAAAAGCTCTTATTTTATGATAAAATTGCAACCAAGGTAGCATATAGTTTTAAATATTTTAGATACTATTGCACAAAAAACGGAGAGATATATGATAGAAAAATTTAAAACATACTTTTTAATGACAGCATTAACACTATTTTTTATATTTGTAGGTAATCTAATTGCTGGTAAAAGTGGTATGATTATTGCCTTTATTGTAGCAATTGGTATGAACTTTTATGCATACTACTATAGCGATAAAGCAATTTTAAGCCACTACAATGCAATACCAGTTACCCCAAGCCAAGCACCAGAGCTTTATGATATTGTTGCAACTTTGGCAAAAAAGGCAAATTTACCAATGCCAAAAGTATATATTATACCAGAGCAAGCACCAAATGCATTTGCAACAGGACGAGACTATGAGCATGCTGCTGTTGCAGTAACAGAGGGCATATTAGACCTGCTTACCAAAGAGGAGCTAGAGGCTGTTTTGGCGCACGAATTAAGCCATATTAAACATTATGATATGCTAATAGGAACAATTGCCGCTACAATTGCAGGAGCTATTTCGATTTTAAGTAATTTTGGAATGTTTTTTGGCGGCGGAGATAGAGAGAATAGAAACTTTGTAGTAGAGCTGCTTTTAATGATTTTAGCACCCCTTGCGGCAACTATTATCCAAATGGCAATTAGCAGAAGCAGAGAGTTCGAAGCCGATAAAGGTGCTGCGCTAATTACAGGGCATCCCGAGTGGCTACAAAGCGCACTTTCAAAGCTAGATAATTATGCAAAACAGATAATTTTGCCAGAAGCAGAACCAGCAAGTGCGCATCTATTTATTGTAAATCCATTTAGCGCTCTAAAAGATGGCTTTAGTTCGCTTTTTTCAACACACCCAAGCACCGAGCAGAGAATTGAGCGATTAGAGATGCTAAAAAAAGAGCTTAGATGACCCCTTTTGCAATTCAGCTAACAAGAGGCTTTAAACCAAGCGAGTTAGATACAAAAGATATTCCAACATATAAGCAACTATTAAATTTGGATGCCCTAGAAGAGGTAGATGGTCTGACAAAACTAAAATCTATCTACAGAGCTGGAGAGCTATATATAAATAGCCAAAACAGAGGCTACCTAAGCTCACTTTTAAAAGAGCAAAAAGATCTGCTTATTGAGCAAAAAGATTTAAACG
>CAZCOI010000267.1:0-6199 GCA_964500335.1 uncultured Nitratifractor sp. | reverse complement strand
CTCTACATCAAAAAAAGCTCTTCCATAATTTTTATTTCTTGGATATGCATTATTTACAAGTGCATCTATTTTTCCATATTTTTTATCTAAATATTTTATTGCATTTTGTAATGAGTTTTTAGAAGTAATATCCATTACAATATAATCAATTCTTTCTAAATCCTCATCCATAAATCCTAAATCCTTAATCTCTAAATCCTCACTTATATCAGCAATAACTGCTATACCACCATTTTCAACAACTGCCTTTACAAACTCTTTTCCTATAAGCCCAGCTCCACCAGTTATTACTACCACTTTATCTTTAAGCATTATAAGTCCCTTTTATCTTTAACTGTATTAAAACTTTCTCTAAATTTTTTATTCCAATTTAAATCCATATTATAGATTTTCATCTCTTTATCTATTTTTTTATATTCCAACTCTTCACCATTTGCATTAAATATTTTACTACTTTCAATATACTCTAAATTATTACCATCTTTTCCTATTCTATTTACTCCAATAATATAAGTTTGATTCTCTATTGCTCTAGCTTTTAGCAGTGTTTTCCAATGCTCAACTCTTTTAGCCGGCCAATTAGCAATATTTACTATAATCTTGCAATCATCCATTTTAGAGTAAAGATTACAAAATCTTAAATCATAACAGATAGATAAACCAACTTTTATATTTTTAAAATCTGCCTTTACTATTTTTTTACCCGCTTTAAAATATTTATCCTCATTTGCAAAAGAGAAAGGGTGAATTTTTGTATAGATATTTAAAATTTTCCCTTTACTATCTATAAAAACTAAACTATTTTTTCCTTTATTTTTATTTTTCAAAACTAAGCCAAAAATTATAGCAATTTTATTTTTTTTTGCTAATTTTTTAAACTTTTTTATACTCCAACTTTTTTTATATGATTCTGCTATTTTTGAAATATTGTTTGAAAATCCTGTTAGTGTCATCTCTGGAAAAATAATTAAATTAGCTTTTTGCTCTTTAGCTATTTTTACAAACTCTTTACATCTTTTAAAATTTGCTTTTTTATCTTCCCAAATCTGACTCAGTGAAATAGTTGCTATTTTCATTAGTTATACTTCCTAAAAACTGGTTTTATTACTTCTCCAACAAGATACTTTTCATAACCTTCATCGACTGCTTTTTTATAAACTTCAAAGGTTTTTTCTAATGCCTTTTTTGTTTTTTCTAACTCTTTATCTTGATGTGCATAGCTTAGAGCAATCCACGACATTAAAACACCATTTTTTATCATCTCTTGAGCAAAAAGAGTTTTAAGTCCAAGAGAGTTGTTGCCCTCTTTATCAAATGTTAGATAATATGGACTACACTCAACTCCATCTGCAACAAAGTTTTTCTCTATTCCAAAATCTTTTGCTAAATCATTCATCATATCGATAAGTTTTTTACCATAAGACCAAAGATGCTCTATTACATTATGCTTTTGTATAAATTTCATTGTTGCAACAAAAGCACCAAGTCCACTCATCTCAGCCCCATGTGTAGTTGAGAGTAAAAAGAGTCTCTCTTGCCCTTTCTTCTCAATAGAGCCAAGCTCCATTATCTCTCTTTTTCCGGCAACTGCGGCTACGCTAAAACCATTTGCCATAGCCTTGCCAAATGTACAAAGATCAGCTTTTATATCGTAATAGTGCTGAGCACCTTTTAGATGCCATCTAAAGCCTGTTATCATCTCATCTAATATAAAAACTGCACCATTTTTATGGCAAAGCTCTTTTACTTTATGTAAAAAATTATCTTTGGGGTGCATTGTAGTAGCAGGTTCTAATATAACGCAAGCAATTTTCTCTTTATTTTCATCAAACAATTTTTCTAACGATTCTATATCATTATAATTAAACAATTTTATATTTTCTATATCTTTTTTTAAAATCCCTTTTGTAATAGGAGTTGAGCCTATAAACCAATCATCATAGCTAAAAAAAGGATGCTCGGCACATCTTAGCACCATTTCTCTACCAGTATATGCACGAGAAAGCTTTATTGCCGCCGTTGTGGCAGTTGAACCGTTTTTGGTAAATTTTACCATATCAACACTATCTATTAATTCTATTAAAAGTTCAGCTGCTTCAAGCTCTATTAAAGATGGTCTTGTGAGGTTATTTCCGTATTCTATTTGCTTAATAGCGGCTTGTTTTACCTCTTCATTTGCATAACCTAAAGTTACAGCCCGCAATGCCATACCATAATCTAAAAACTCATTTTCATTCTCATCATATATATATGCTCCTTTTCCTCTTTTTAAAATTTGTGGAGCATTTGAAGGAAACTGGTCAAACCCTCTACTATAAGTATGAGCACCGCCTGGAATTGCTTTTAATAATCTATCTTGATAAGTCATCTCTACCCTCGCTTATATCTTCTAATTTATAAAGTGTTTGTAAAATTTTATAATCATCTTCTAAAGTGTTTGGAAAACTATTTAGAGTACTTTCTTTATTTTTAACTGCTGTTATAAAATCTCTCATCTCTTCTATATATGGCTCTTCAGGATTTATATATCCTTTCTCAATTGTTCCTCTCTCAAAAGAGATTGATTCCCAATCATCCATATGAATATTTATATATTTTAAAACATTATCATCTGCATTAAAAAATATTTCACCTTCACTTCCTAATATTCTTATAACTCTTGTTGCTTTAGGTCTTGATATCACCTCTACTGTAATATTTGCTAAAATATTGTTTGGATACTCAAGCAAACAGTGATAAATATCTTCAATATCTGCATTTATATCAGTTAATTTTCTCCTTACACAAGCTAGAGGCTTGGCATCTCCAAAGATATCATTAATCCAAGTTAGTTCAAATGGAACAATCTCTCTACAGCCGCCCGTATCTGGATTTGATACATAAAAATCTTTAATATCTTCCCAAGGATGCCAATCTGGCAAATATTGACCTGTAAAATAGTTAAAGTTTAAAACTTTTCCAATTTTATTACTTTTAATAAGCTCTTTTATCTTCTTTGGTGCAAAATTATACTTCATAGTACAAGATGGAACTATTACTATTTTTTTATCTTTAATTTTTTTAGAAAGTTCTAAAATTTTTTGAGCATCCACAACAGAAGCTTCTATAAAAGCATCTATATTATGTTCATAAGCAAAATAAGCATATTTCATATGTAAATTTGGTGGTGTAGAGATTATAAAAACATCAGGTTTAAAGCTATCAAATGCTTTTATAAAATCATTATACAAATTTATATCATATTTTTTAGCTTCATTAAGCCTATCTTCTCTAATATCAAAACCTGCAATATCCTCTTTTTTTATCCCATTAGCTAGTAGATTTCTAACTCTTCTTTTGCCCATTGAGCCTAGTCCAATTATTAAAAATCTCATTATTAAATCCTCCATTCAAATTTCATAATATTTTCAATTGCTAAAAAATCATATATATCATCTATCTCATAACACTGATACCTCTTAATTTCATAAAATGTGTTTCTAAGAGTATAAAATGTTTTTTCACTTAATAGATTTTTTGTTTTAACAATATATGCCACACCATATGGAAAATATGCTTTATCATTATCTTGCCTTCTTGTTTTTACTTCTAGCTCTTTACAAAAACTTTTTATTTGATTTTTATCTACTCTTTTCATAATAGAAGGGTGTTCATGAACCTCACCAATGCTAATTATTGAATCTGTTTCATCTTCAAATTGCACTAATTTTTTTATCATATTATCAATATCCTCTTTTTCTCTAAGAGGAGAAGTAGGCTCAAGCAAAACGATATAATCAAACTCAATATTTAATTTTTCTTTATAAAAATCTATAGTATGTTTTATGGCATCAAATGTAGGAGATGTATCACTTGCTAACTCTTTTGGTCTTAAAAATGGAACATTTGCTCCATATTGTCTTGAAATATCTGCTATCTCTTTATCATCGGTAGTTACCATAACCTCATCAATATATTTACTATTTAATCCTGCTTCAATACTCCAAGCAATAAGCGGTTTACCGCATAGATTTTTAATATTTTTTTTGGGAAGTCCTTTGCTTCCACCCCTTGCTGGAATAACTGCTAAAAAGGTTCTATTTTTATACATCAAATACCTCTTTATACTCTTTATTTGCTTTTTCATACTCTTCTATATGCCCAATATCAAGCCAATACTCTTTTAGAGGAAAAGATGTTGTCTTTTTATTATTTTTTATTAGCTCTTCAAAGAGCGTTGGCATATCATAAAACTCATTTTTTGGAATAAAATCTATTGCTTTTGGATTTAACATATATATCCCTGCATTTACAAAAAAACTAAATGTTGGTTTCTCTTCTATTGATGAGATGTAGTTATCTTTAACATTTACAACACCATATGGTACTTGATAACTATATTCTCTAACACACATTGTAGCTAAAGAATTACTTTTTGTATGAAAATATAACAAATTTTCAAAATTTACATTTGTTAAAAGGTCTCCATTCATTACAAAAAATGGCTCTTTTGGAAGCTGAGCTTCATTTAAAAGGCTCAAGGCTCCAGCTGTTCCCATTCTTTTATCTTCTAAGACATACTCAATATTTGCTCCAAATTTGCTACCATCGCCAAAGTAATCTTGAATAATATTAGATTTATACCCTACACACATTATAATATTAATAAAACCATGCTTTACAAATTTTTCAACAATAGTTTGTAAAATTGGCTTTCCTCCAACTGGAAGCATAGGTTTTGGTGTATTGTTAGTAAGTGGTCTAAGTCTTGTTCCTAAGCCTCCAACCATTAAAATAACTTTATTACCTCTTACTTTTGGCTTTAATAGCTCATCTAAAATTACAATATCTATAACTTTATTATCTTCATTAACAATTGGTATTTGGTAAATCTTTTTTGTTGTACAGATATTTATAATATCATCTTTTGAATCTTTTAGGGTAGCTACTGTTGGCTTTTTAAAGTAGATACTCTTTATTGTGTCATCAATTCCTTTACCGGCTAAAATTCCTCTTCTTATATCTCCATCTGTAATTGTTCCTAATAATCTGTCGTTATTATCAACTACAATTGCAAACTTTATTGAGCCTTTATCAATTATCTCTAAAGCCTCTTTTATAGAAGAGTTTTCATTTAATTTAATTAAATCTACCCTATTCATCATCAATCCTTATATCATAAAAAGATTTTTTAAGTACATCTTTTAGATTTGCCTCTTTTAATACTTTTACTATCTTTTTACTAGCTAAACCATCTCCGTAAGGATTTTTAACATCTTTTAAAATCTCTTGAAACTCTTTTGAGTAAGCATACTTAAGCCCTTTTTTAATCTCCTCTTTTGAGTTGCCAACCTCTATTACACTTTTTGCTTTGATTCTTCCTTTTTGTCTATCGCCAATATCTAGTGTAGCAATTTTAAAGCTTGGAGCCTCAGCAATACCACTAGAACTATTGCCAACCATTACATCAACATATAAAAGCGCACTTAAATATCTTAACTGTCCCATAGATGTAAAGGCAACTGCTTTATCTTTATTTTTTGCCACATACTCATCTATCATTGCATTTATTATTCTGCCATCTGTATCGCTATTTGCTTTGGTAAAGATAATATTTGTATCTTCTAACTCATCAATAACTTCTAAAATGTTAGAAAACTGCTCTTTTGCTGTAGAGTCTTCTAAGGTTACTGGATGGTATGTAACTATTATATTTTTTTTATTTAGTTTAAAATTTATAGCTTTTTCAAACTCCTCTTTACTTAAAAGTTTTAATCTTTTAATATTTTCAATCCCTAAACCACCTACATTAAATACTCTTGATGGGTCTTCACCTAACTGAATTACTCTTTTTTTGTAACTTTGAGTTGCAGTAAAGTGAAAATGGCTCATTTTTGTAATACTATGTCTTATAGCCTCATCAAAAGCTCCTTGTGTTGTCTCTCCACCACTAATATGTGCTATTGGAATTTTGCTAATCATAGCAGTAGCGCTTGCTGAAAATATCTCATATCTATCACCAAGAACAACAACTATATCTGGCTTTAGCTCTTCATAAGCTTCACTAAACGAAATTTGAGCAAGCCCCATCGATTTAGAAATTCCAATTGGGGTATCAGATGATAGTAACATCTCAATTTTCTTATCTATTTTAAACTCTTTTTCAATTTCTTTATAAGTTAGCCCAAACTCCGGACTCAAATGCATACCCGTTGCAATT
>CAZCOI010000266.1:0-2003 GCA_964500335.1 uncultured Nitratifractor sp. | reverse complement strand
TATAATCTTGTAAACTCTTTTCTTTTGGTATAAGTTCGTTCACTAAAAAATCCTAATTTTTTTAAATTATAACCAAAAATATTTATACTTCTAGCCCTTTATTCTGTTATCTATAAAGCATTTTGCTAAACCTTCAACAACTCTCTATTTATTTTACTGAATGCAAACACTTCTTTGCCTAAATCTTTTAAACTCGCTCCCAGATGGTAAGCCTCATTATCAAGTAGCAAAAATCTATCGTGATATTTGTTTGAAGTTTTAATTGTTAAATTATTATATTGAGCATTGTATTTTTGTATATCTAATTTTAACTGCTTAGAGATTGACTTTGTTATGATTGTGTAGTTTAGGTTTAGATATTTGCTAAATATTGTTAAAACGCTATCGTCAATATAGTTATCTATTAAAACCACATCTTTTTTAGCACTTTTTAAAAGTGAGTTTATTAGCTCATAAGCATCCCAAATTTGCCCGTTGTAAAATATGCCTTGGGTTGGGATTTCATTTTTATTTTCTAAAGCTTTAAATATTTTTTCAAAATTTTTATCGTGAGTTAAAAGTTTTTGCTCTACATTTTCTAATCTTTGAAAAATAGAAGCATTAGATAATAATACTTTTCTCATTTGCACGAAAGCTCTTATTATTTTAATGCTTACTTCAATTGCAACTTTACTTTTTAAAACAGCACTAAGCATCGATATACCTTGCTCTGTGAAGGCATAAGGGTTTGATGAAGAGTGTTTTAAATTTTTGAACCGGTCACAATTTGTGACCAGTTCATTTTTTTCTTCATTTGTTAATTGAAATCTAAAATCTTGTGGAAATCTATCGATATTTCTTTTAACGGCTTGATTTAGCACTTTCGTATCAACTTGATATAAAAGTGCCAAATCTCTATCTATCATTACTTGTTTGCCTCTGATAGTAAAAATATAATCTTGTAAACTCTTTTCTTTTGGTATAAGTTCGTTCACTAAAAAATCCTAATTTTTTTAAATTATAACCAAAAATATTTATACTTTCTGCCTCCTTATCCTTTGTATAAAAACAATTTTAAACCTTCAACAACCCTCTATCTATCTTACTAAATCCAAACACCTTTTTACCTAAATCTTTCAGGCTTGCTCCTAAATGATAAGCTTCGCTATCTATAAGCAAAAATCTATCGTGATATTTGTTTGAAGTTTTAATTGTTAAATTATTATATTGAGAATTGTACTTGTCAATATCTAATTTTAACTGCTTAGAAATTGTTTTTGTTATGATTGTGTAGTTTAGGTTTGGATATTTGCTAAATATTGTTAGCACACTATCGTCAATATAATTATCTATCAAAATAACATCTTTTTTAGCACTTTTTAAAAGTGAGTTTATTAGCTCATAAGCATCCCAAATTTGCCCGTTGTAAAATATGCCCTGGGTTGGGATTTCGTTTTTATTTTCTAAAGCTTTAAATAACAAATCTATTTTGTTATCGTGAGTTTGCAATTTATACTCTATTCTTTCAAATCTATCATAAATTAAACTATTTGAATTTATAGTTTTTCTCATTTGTACAAAAGCTTCTATTATCTTAATACTAACTTCTATTGCAACATCGCTTTTTAGTATAGCACTTAGCATTGCAATACCTTGTTCTGTAAATGCATAAGGTGCTCTTCTTAGACCCATTTTGTCAGAATTGGAGGTCACAATTTGTGACCTCCAATTATTGAACTCTTCTTTTGTTAATTGAAATCGAAAGCTTTCTGGAAATCTTTTTATGTTTCTTTTAACTGCTTGGTTAAAGACCTTAGTCTCTACCTGATAAAGTTTAGCCAGATCTCTATCGAGCATTACTTGTTTATCTCTAATAGTATAAATATAATCTTGTAAACTCTTTTCTTTTGGTATAAGTTCGTTCACTAAAAAATCCTAATTTTTTTAAATTATAACCAAAAATATTTATACTTCTAGCCCTTTATTCTGTTATCTATAAAGCATTTTGCTAAACCTTCAACAAC
>CAZCOI010000265.1:0-4744 GCA_964500335.1 uncultured Nitratifractor sp. | reverse complement strand
TTTGAAACTTAAGAAAAACTTAAAGTTTGCAAATTGAGTATCTATATAGCTTAAAAGAGTGATTTACAAACATTTTAAAAAATTGAAAAAAACAATATTTTCCTAAAATAGGGCATTTGAGTGGGGTAATATTAAATTTTGCTTAAGAAAAAAGTTTGCAAATTAAAATTAGCTAAAATTATGCAAAAAGTATATTAGCAAGATAGAAAAAAACATAATAGATTACCAATTTTCAAAAAGAATTAGAGTAGATACAGCAATTGGTAATTGACTTTATTAATATCTTGCAATGTAGGCTTTAAATCTTTTTTTAATACCTTTTATAGTGTGGCTTAGCTCTAGTGCTTGATCGTTTATAATATCGGTAGCTTTATGTTTAGCGTTTTTATATTTGGTTGGGGTTGCTAAGCGTTCTTGGATATTTTGGGTTATTATTTTTACACTTTTTTTTGTTAGTTTGCCTTTGGCTGATTCTAGTTTGGAGCCTAAATTTAGTATAGAAATTATCTCTCTATCTACAATTGGTTGTCTAAAGAGTTCTACTAAATCAAAAACTAAAGCTGGTTTATTTGGTTGTATAGAGTGTAGAAAGGGCAAATATATGTTAAGTCCACTTTTTATAAGAGCTGATTGCACACGATGGTAAATAAAAGCATAACCGTAATTTAGTGCTTGATTAATAGCATCTGGTGCATTTTGAGTTTCGCGCTTATAGTTTGGATTGTCTGTTAATATACCAAAAGCTCGCCAATAGGTATTGGAAATGAGACCTTCATATCCCATTAGCTGTTCTATGGATGTTGCCTTTTTTATTGCTTTTATTTGTTTTTGAATTTTTTGTATAATAGTATTTAGTTGCTTATACTCTTTTATATCGCTATTTGCTCGGTATCTTGCATAGTATTTTATAAGATTTATTTGGTTTTTTGCTTTTGCAAAGATAATAGATTTTGCAATTTCAAAACCTAGGTTAGAATTTTTTGCCTCTAGTTGTTTTAGGTATAGTTGGTTGCTTATATTGTTGTAGTAAGTAATTTGTGCATATGGTTTATCTTTGTTTATAAAATCTATATCTATTTTATTTTTAGATGCGATGTGTATAATTGTAGAAGATATTGATGTGCCTTTTGTCATTACAATAATGCGTGTTACCCAGTTTATTGGTATTTTGTGAATAACTTTGCCATACTCTTTTAGAACAAATTTGCCTCTACTAACGCTTAGATATAGACCATATTTATTTAGTATAATCTCAGAAGATTTAATTTGCTCTTTTAAAAAGTTTCTTTTGTTTTTGCTTATTTCTTTTTGAGCATTTTTGAGAGGTTTTGCTATTTTGATTGTTTCGTAAGCTTTGTTTATAATAGATTCTATATAGGCTCTTTTTGTTTTTGGATCTCTTTGTTTTATGTCGTTTAGTTCTAGTAGTAGTTGTAAAAATTTGCTTTTTTTATTGATGGTTTTGTTTTGCTTTGCTTTTATGATTTTTTGAATTAAAATGGTTTCTATCTGTTCTTCTATTGCGATAAGTTGATGGTTGTAGTTGAGTATTTTTGCATAGTATCTTATAATACCATCTGTATATTCGTTGAAAAACTCTATAGTTTGTTGTAGGTTTTTCTTTTTGGTTTTTTGAATGATATTGGATAACTTTTTGGTAAGGCGATTGTTGTCCATAGTTATAGTATTACCCTGAAATCTAAGACCTAAAAACTCGAAGCCATCTTCTACAGATGCTATATAACTTTTGTCATCACCAAAGTTTAAAGAGAGTTTGTTTAGAATTTTTGTAGCTATTTTTAGATTTTTTTCTGCTTCTTTTTTGGAGTTGGCAAAAAATAGCATATCATCTGCAAATCTTACAAAATCAATTTTTAGATTTTCTAATTTGGTATCGAAAATATGTAGATATATATTAGAAAGAACAGGGGATAATACATCGCCTTGATATACACCTTTTTGTTTGTCGATCCATCTATTTTGCTTAAGCATACCATTTTTTAAAAAAATAGAGATAATAAAGAGTATTTTTTTGTCTTGAATAATTTTGCTTAGAGTTTTTATAAGTTTTTCTTGGTCGATTGTATCGAAGAAATCATCTATATCTGCTTTTGCTATAAATTTGTATTTTTTTAGGAAATCTTTTGTTCTTTTAATTGCTTTTAGAGTGCCTTTACCTTTGCGAAAGGCATAGGATTTGTCACTAAATTTTATAGATTCATTTAATGCATTTGCTAAAACTTTTTGTATAACTTTGCTTTTTAAAGAGGCTTGTGTAAGTTCTCGATATTCGTTGTTGTTTTTTGGGATTTTAAAAGATTTAAGTGGTTTTGGAGTGTAACCTTTTTTTAGCATTTTTAAAAATTCACCTGAAGATATAGAGGCTTTAACCTCTTGGTATTCACTACTTTTTTTGTAATTTTCTAGTGCTTCTAGTAGATTTTGTTTGGTAAATAGCTCATTAAAAGTTTTAGTCAACATAAAATATCTCCTTGTCAAATGGATTTGGGCGATTAAGAAGCTCGAAAGATTTTTTTATAGTATCTTTTGAAAAGCTATAAACTCTAATAGAGTCATCTTTTGATGATAGCTCTTTTAGTTTTTTTAAAAGCGAGTTAAGTTTTGTTTGTGATATCTCTAGCTCAAATACCGAGTAGTTTACCCTAACTCCGTGCGCTTCTAAAAGTGTTGCAATTTTGGTTCGATTTTTGGTGTTTTGTATATCGTAAGTTATTAATATTTTCATTTTATTACCTTAAATTGCTCGAACTCTTGGGTTGTAAGAGGTATTATGAGTTTTTTTGATTTGCCTTTTTTGATTTTATGCAGATTTTTTAAAAAGGCTCGTTTTTTCATATATGTGATATTGTAACGAAATGATGAGTCTTTTTGTATCATCCCAAAGAGTCCTTGGACTTCGCTACGGGTGCAATCTTGTCTTAAAATTATAAGCCCTGTATTTATAAGGTTATTGTTTACTTTGATATATATACTAATTTCATCATCTTCTCGTATCATATCTTTGTATGCTATAAAAGCTAATATGCCCAAAGATACAGCAAAAGATACATCTACAACATTCCAAATGCTCCAAAGTATACTATTTTCACCACCTAAAAAGCGAACAATTATACCAAGTAGTGTTAACAAAATGAATGTTAATAAAATTTTGTTACCTTTATTGTGTTTAGTTTTCATAATATCCCCTTTTTATGGAATTAAAATAATATTATATCACAATTATTTTCCATTAGGAGTATGAGTAATAAAAGAGATAAAAATATTTTATTTTGTCATGATATGGCAGATATATATCGTAAAATTGTGTGTATTTTATATACAAAGGATGAGGTTTAAGTAAAATTTATAATAAATATAGCAAGTGTAGAATGCTATATAGATATAATAATACATAAAAATGGGGATAGATAAAGTGCAATATATAGACTTAAAAATAGATACCGACTTGGAGGCGCCTTTTTTTGTAGGCTCTATGATTAGAGGAGCTTTAGGTGTAAACTTAAAAGATGTTGTTTGTGTTAATCCTTCTTTTGAGTGCGAGAAGTGTTTTGCAAAAGATAATTGTTTATATTATGAGTTTTATGAAGAGAAAAATCAGTTTCATAACTATGCTTTAGATTATAGAATTGGTAGAAAAAAGTTAAAGTTTGGATTAAAGCTTTTTAATGACTCTATAGATAAGTATCCATATATTTTAAGTGCTATAGAAAAGATGGTTACAAAAAAAGGACTTGGCAAAGATAGAAAAACTACACAAAATCTAACAATAGAAGCAAACGATACTCTAATATACGATAAAGAGTTTAAAAAAGTTGAGATTTCACCAAAAAGTGTAGTAGTAGACAAAAGTTGTCAAGTTGCTAAGTTAAAATTAGTTACGCCACTTAGAATTAAAAAAAATGGCAAGTTTGTAGTAGATGATAGTTTGAGCATAAGAGATATTTTAATATCTATAGTTAAAAAGAAAAAACATTTTAGCAATATAGATGAAAAAATTGAGGAGTTTCCAACAGTGGTAATGAAAAATATAAAACATATAGATTTATCAAGGTATTCTAATCGCCAAAAAACAAAAATGAAAGTAGGAGGAGTTGTTGGAGAGATGGTTTTAAGCAATATATCTCCGCAAGTTTTTGCTTTGCTTAAATATGGCGAGATTACCGGCGTTGGCAAATTAAATAGCTTCGGACTTGGGAAAATAGAAATGGAGTGTTTAGGATGAGTAAATATTTATATGGCGCAAGTGTGCAAGGGATTCAGGATTTTATTTTTGAGACAAATAAACTACAAGAGATTGTAGGGGCTAGTGATTTAATCGAATGGTTTTGTAAATATAACTTTTTTAAAGATTTTGCAGATGAAAAAGATGTGGTACGTAATGCAGGTGGGAATATTAGGATTGTTTTTTCAGACAAAAAGAGAGTTGAAAAAATGGTTAGAGAGTTTCCAAAATTTGTTATGCAAAAAGCTTATGGTATTACTATATCACAAGCTGTAGTTGAGTTTGAAGGTGGAGAGTATCTTGATAAAAAAGATGAGTTAGAGCATAAACTAAATCAAGCTAGAAATCAAGCATCTATGCCATTAGATGCAAGATTTGCTTTGATGAAACAGGCTCCAAGAACAGGTAAACCTGCTTATAAATCTGAAACTTATGATAAAAAAACCGAAAAAGAGAGAACAGAATATTTTGATAAAGGAAATTGGCAAAAAAGATCAAATA
>CAZCOI010000264.1:0-2442 GCA_964500335.1 uncultured Nitratifractor sp. | reverse complement strand
AAATCCACCAAATCCACTGCTCTTTCTTCTACTTCTTGCTCTGCCTCTTCTAGCCATATATTTTATCCTTTATATACTCTATAATATCTAATTTTATATTCTCAATTTTAACATTTTTTACTTCAAAACCCGATGCATTTTTATGCCCTCCACCACCAAAGTGTTGAGCAATTATAGATACATCCTCATTTTTTGAGCGCATTGAAGCTTTAATTATACCATAAAAACTTGTTAACAAAATTGCAATATCTACAGTTGCAAGTGCAATAAACTCATCTATTATACCATCAATATCGACTATTTTAACTCCTGTCTCTTTTATATCTTGAGTATCCAAAGTTGTAATTGCCAATCTTGCATCTAACAAAAGCTCTAAGTTATTAATTGCTTTAGCTTTTGCTCTAATATGAGCTAGGGATTGGTGTTTATTTATATAATTAGATATATAATTAATATCCAAACCATACTCTAACAGCTCTTTTGCAACCAAAAAGGTATCTTTACTAACCAAAGATGTAGTAAAGTTAATACTATCAGTTAAAAGCCCACAATATAGAGCCTCTGCTACATCTTTGCTTATATTAAACCCCTCTTTTAAAAGCTTATATAAAACCACTGTTGTAGATACATCTATAGATACTATATTTAAGATTCCAAAGTTTGTATTGCTTTTGTGGTGATCAATATTTACAATATCTTTATTTGTTAAATCAAAGCCTGTTCTATTGATATCTGCACAATCTAGCGTAACTATTAAAGAGTTATCAAAATCGATTCTCTTTTTTATCTTGTTAAAACTTTTTAAAAAGGCAAACCTATTGGATAAATTACCATCAAAAGATATCACCTCTACACTCTTGCCCATACCTTTTAGCACCTCATAAAGAGCCAATGCAGAGCCAATTGTATCGCCATCAGCTCTTTTATGCATTAATATAGTAAATCTTGGGTAGCTATTTAATAGCTCTCTAAATTGGGTTGATGCTCTTTTGTAATCCATTTAACCTTCTATCTTCATTGACAAATCTATCCAATTAGCTTGGTGAATTGTACTACCACTACTAATTGCATCTATACCTGTTTTTGCAATATTCTCTACACTATCTAGTGTTACATTACCACTTGCTTCTAATAGTATATGAGAATAGCTGCTATCTCTAAGGGCTACTACCTCTTTAATCTCTTCTATACTCATATTATCACACATTACTATATCAGCACCTGCTCTAAAGGCTCTTTTAACATCTTCGATACTCTCACACTCTATCTCAACTTTTGATGTAAATGGTATTTTAGATCTTACCTCTACCATAAATGCATCTAAATCATCAATAGTCTTTAGGTGTGTATCTTTTAACATTAAGCAATCATCTAAGCCCATTCTATGATTTAAACCACCACCACATCTTACTGCATACTTCTCAAACTCTCTAAGAAGTGGTCTTGTCTTTCTTGTATCTAGCATCTTTACACCATAAGGTGCAACTTTTTTTACAAACTTATTTGTCAATGTTGCAATTGAACTTGCATGTAGAGTAATATTTAGTATGGTTCTCTCTAGCGTTAAAAGCTCTTTTGAGTTGCCACTAATATACAAAATCTTATCTCCTACCTCAAAGCTATCGCCATCTTCTAATCTAAAATCAAACTCTATATTAAACTCATCTTCAATAGCCTCAAGATACTCTCTACCTGCAAATATACCACTACTCTTTGCTACAATATAACCTTTTACCTCTTTTGCTTTGCTAATTCTAGCAAACAAATCACCTCTTCCTATATCTTCTTTTAGAGCCGCTTTTACAAACTCTTTTTGACTTAGCAATACCACTACTTTATCTCCAACATTCTATCAAGAGCCAATTTTGCATACTTTGCAACTCTCTCCTCTACAAAAATCTCATTAATTGGTTCATTATCTTCGATTGCTTTTAAAACTCTATATAGATCCTCTAATGTTGTCTCATTCATTGTAGGACACTCTGGCTTTGTTGCACTTAGAACATAAGTGTTTTTCTCTCTCATTCTATTTACTAAGTTATATTCTGTCCCAACTACAACTTTTTGCTCAGGATCAAGAGAGCTTACATACTTAATAAGTTGCGAAGTAGAGCCAGTAAAATCTGCCTCTTTTACTATTGCTGGGTCACACTCTGGATGCACTGCAACCTTTATTCCCGGATACTTTTGGCGATAAAACTTGATATCATCTACAGTAAAGAGTTGATGAACAGAGCAAAAGCCATTAAAACATATAATATCTGCCTCTTTTGGGTCGCACTCGCCCTCTCCTATTACACAACTTTTAAGCCCCATTGAGTTTGCAAAGTTTTGCCCCAAACATCTATCTGGCACAAATAGAATTTTTTTGCCACTTTGCAACCCTTTTTCTATAATTTTATAAGCATTTGAGCTAGTACATACCAGCCCTCCCATTTCGCC
>CAZCOI010000263.1:0-2747 GCA_964500335.1 uncultured Nitratifractor sp. | reverse complement strand
TTCTAAACTTATCTCTTCGAAAAATCTAAAAAAATCTTTTGAGTGCGAATAAAATTTAATTAAGTTTAAATCTACTTTTAATCTTTTAAAATCGCTAAAATCGCTTGCTTTTTTTAAATATAAAGCCCTTTGAAGAGGAGTAATAAGCTTATAATTTCCAAAATTTACACATCTTTGCAAAAAGTCGCTAACCGTTACCATTTTAGGTAACATAGCATCATTTTTTGCAAAAAGCTTTTTTTGCTCTCTTATAGCTCTGCTTGTAGGATAGATATGTAAAATATTTTGCATTAACTACTTTTCTTTATAACCATAAATATCAAAAAATTTAGTATTATTTTTCTCATCACTAATTTTTAATCTTATAATAAATCTGCCAAGCTTTTGAACTTTAAAATCTTTTAATTCAAACTCACCATTTCCAAGATTAGTTACATTTAACTCTTTATCATCCAACTCAGTTTGCGGTCTAGTTAAAATTGATTTAATAAAGATACCATTAGCACTTTTTCCATCTTTAGTAGTTACTTTTATTTTTAAATTATTAACCTCATTTAATACATAATATTGATGTGGCTTTCGTTTTAAAAATTTTGGTTTAAAATCGCTCTTTTCTAAACCACTAAAAGCAACACTATATTTAGAATCAAATCTATAAGCAGACTCTATAATTTCATTAGCACCTTTATCAGCATCTTGATACTTTTGCATAAATTGATTTGATTCATGCACAGGTAAATTAATTGTATTTTTAATTGTCCAATACCCAAGCGTTATACCAATTGCTAAAAAACCAAGAATCATATAAGGCCAAAATTTGCCGCTATCGTTATTATTACTCATCTACTTCCTTTTATTAAAAATCGGACGAATAAAATATACCCAAATTACTATTAAAGAGCCAACTATTATTAAAAAATTTACTATATTTAATAGCGTTCTTCCGCTATCTTTAATCGTGCTTTCTAACTTAACATTTTTTATTTTTGCTATTTCATCAGCCATTTCAGAATATGCTTGCACAAGCCCAACATCATACTTTGATTGTAAAGTATTTGAATCTTCACTCGCAATTACTTTTATTGCATAATCTAAAATAGTACCTTTATCAAGCCTATTTAAAAGCTCTTTATCTGAACTAACTAAATGTATTCTTTTAGAATTTGGTGCAAAAATAATTGCAACATAGGGTTTGCTTAAGCTATTTTCATACTTTTTTATATAATCATAAACGCTAACACCTCTTTTAATCTCATCATTAGTTGCTATTAAATATCCATATATTGAAGTTTTAGATTTCAATTCATTACCAATCTTTTCAACAACATCAACAGCTTTTGGTGAGATTAAATGATCATTTATTAGATAATTAGCATTTAAAATAGTAAAAAGAGAAAATAGCATAAGCAAGGCAAACCTTGCTCTAGCTATCATAATTTATCCTACAAATAGGTGATTTGGTGTTACAACCGCCCATAAACAAATAACAGCAGTTGCTACCATTAACCATGCAATTAATTTATCCATTTTAAGCCCCCTTACAGCTTCGATATATCATATTTAGCATTATCTGTGCTAATTTTCTTAACATTATCTAAACTATTTACAATTGGAGATGGATCATAAGGTTTAGTAATGCTAACTCTTTGAACCGAAATAGCCATAGTTGTCAAAAATGCTAAAATAGATAATAGTAATGCTGTTGCAATCAACATCCCTGTAATTCCATTTAATCCAAAAGCATTTCTACTTGTATTTTCTGCCATATCCTACTCCTTACTTAGCGCTTGATAATGTTTTAATATACTCTGCAAGAGCTTTATCTTGAACAGGAGTAAATCTATTTACAAATGATGGCATTCTACCAATGCTTCCCTCTTTACCATGAGTTAATACTTGTTTAATTAAAGTATCATCAAACTCAGCCAAATTTGGAGATTGTCCATTCATACCTTTACCATCATCACCATGACATCCAGCACAAGTACCCCAAGCTGAAGGTTTTTCACCTTTTAATCCATTAGCAACATACTCAGCAACTGCCTCAGCATCTTTGCCTTGCACAAGACCAGCTGGCATCTCACCCATTGGATATTTAAAATAGTGTGAGCCATTTTTAATTACATTTAATACCTGCTCTTTACTAATTCTTTTAGTTAAATCATGAGCTTTTCCATCCAATCCATCACCGCTGTTACCATGACAAGGTGCACATTGAACTAAGAAAATCGACTCACCCATATTTTTTAGAGTCTCTTTATCAGCATTTTTATGAGTTTTTTCAAATTTAGCATTATATGCTTTTGTCTCTTCATTCCATTCACCAATTTGGCTATATGCATTTAATGGATAACCCATTAAATAGTACCAAATAGCCCAAATTAATGTTCCAACATAAGACCAAGCCCAACCAGAAGGAAGCTCATTTTTATACTCGCCAATTCCATCCCAGTTATCCTCTGCAAGCTCACCAGTTGCAGTATCGCTCTTCATTTGTTGCATATACTTTGCAGATACACCGAATGCTAAAACCGCAATTGCAATAGCACCCAAGAATGTAATCATATTAACTGGATCACTTAAATCGATATTCATCTGCTTTACTACAACATATGTTCCAACAATTAGAACACCTGCCATAGCAAGAGCCTTGATTATCATACCATTCATTTATCTACTCCTTTTTTTCTTTTTCCAATTTCGGATTTTTCTCTAAAATATGGCTGTCAAGCTCATCATCAAGAGCC
>CAZCOI010000262.1:0-2033 GCA_964500335.1 uncultured Nitratifractor sp. | reverse complement strand
CTTGGAGCAAATACAAAAGAGTCTCAAAGAAATATTGCTATTCAAGCGGCTGAAAATGCAATATCAGCGGCTAGAGGAGTAGCTTATCCAAATGCTTTAAATTTACCAATTAAAGAGAGTGAATTACCAGAGTGTGTTAAACCATATTTGGAGTTAATTCAAAAACTTGGTAATATGGCGGCTCAAATAACAAAAAGCAGTATAAAATCTATTAAAGTAATAAGCGAGGGTGAGATTGGAGAATATTTAGACTCATTTGCTACCTTTGCAACTGTTGGAGTACTTAGTGAATCTTTAGCTGACCAGATAAATTATGTAAATGCTGAGTATGTTGCAAAAGAGAGAGGTATAGATATTGAAAAAGAGTCAATTAATAATAAAAGTGGATTTAAAAATCTTTTAACTCTTAAGCTTACTACACAAAATGGAAATGTAGTTAAAATTAGCGGAACTGTATTAGAAGAGTCTTTACAAAGAGTTGTAGAGATAGATGATTATACCCTTGACCTTGAACCAAAAGGCAAATTGATACTCTTTAAAAATAATGATGAGCCAGGTGTTATTGGAAATGTAGGAACTATTATTGCAAAACACAATATCAATATTGCCGATTTTAGATTAGGTAGAAATAAAAACTCTCAAGCTCTAGCTGTAATTAAAGTAGATGAAGATATTACAAAAGAGCTAATAGATGAGCTTTCTCAATTACCAGCTTGTATAAGCGTTAAACCTGTAATTTTATAATTAACTACTCTACTCCATATTTTTACTATGGTGTAGAGTTATTTTATTCTAGTAGTTTCCTTATTAATGCAATTATACAAAAATAAGACCTTTTTTTAATTTGCATAAAAAAGTTATTAATCATTTCTTTTTGTTTATTAGAAATTGGAATTATAGCTAAAATTTTACCTGGATATTTTAAATCTTCTTGTTGATAAAACATCTCTTTAAATTTTGATACTCTAATTTTAATATTAGCAAAATTTGGGTTAGCTAAATAAACATCTTTTTCGATTATATCTAAAGAGTAAAATTTTTTTCATATCTAAAACTTATAAGTTTATGATAAATCTACACTATTACTTGGATAATTGAGCCTCTGATTAACCCACCTAAAACAAATATTTGGTCGCAACTGTTATTAATATATTTTTGATAATAGTTAATCTCTTTTGACTTAAAGCTTTTGTTATTATCAACTAAATCTTCATTATTTAGATTATTAGATTTAGAAGTTTCATTATACTCTTGTTTATAGTTGTTATTTTCTAAATTATCAATAGTTTTAGAGTTGTTATTACAAGCTATTATTATAAAAAATGAAACTATAATAAAAAATACTCGCAAAATTCTACCCTTTTTTGGATAGAATTATAACTAATATATTATTTTAGTTATAAAAATATTTCGATTTTTTGGAAATAAAATACTTATTTAAAATTTTTGATAAATTTAACTGCATTTATATAGCTATTTAGATTAATTTTTTTATTTTTATAAGCGATATCAAAAGCGGTTCCGTGATCTACCGAAACTCTTAAAATCGGTAAATTTAGAGAAACATTTATCGCTTTATCAAAATATAGCGCCTTTAGAGGTGCTAAACCTTGGTCGTGATAGAGTGCAACAAAATATTTAAAATTTTTTCTAAAATTAGGAGTAAATGCAATATCTGGAACTATTGGACCAATAAAAAGCTCTTTATTTAATTTTTTATTTGCTAAAAGTAGAGCTTTTTTTATTTTTTTCTCTTCATCTCCTAATACTCCGTTATCTCCAGCATGCGGATTTAGCCCAAGAATTGCGATTTTAGTTTTAGAGTTAATCGAGCTTTGTAAATTTAGCAAAAATTTGGTTAATTTTTTTGTTTTTATCTTTTTTGGAACCTCTTTTAGCGCAATATGCTCGGTAAATAGAGCAACATACATTTTATCGCATCCAAGCATCATAATTGCGTCTTTTTTAAAATAATCTCTTAAAAAATCTGTATGTCCTACATATTTTAAATTGGCTTTTTGCCATGCTTGTTT
>CAZCOI010000261.1:0-3187 GCA_964500335.1 uncultured Nitratifractor sp. | reverse complement strand
AAAAGATAAAAAAATAGATAACTCTAAAAAGTTTATAGTTTTAGAAAATAATAAAAAAAGATATTTTATTGAAGCAGAAGATGTAATTAGAAAAGATGTTACAAGACACTTTAAGGCAAAAAATTTAGATAATAGCGGATTTGATTTATATATAGCAAAAGATGAATTTCCAAGAGGTTTATATAATCTTTGGATATTGTTAATAGATAAAGAAAATCAAGCTCATATGAAAAAATTAAATAAAATTATAAAAATCGAGTAAAGTAATAGTATAATATATCAAAGGATATAAGATGTCTAAAAATAAAGAGTATGCATTTGTTATTCCAGCATATAATCCAAATGAAAATTTACTAAATGTTGTCAAAGGTTTAAGAGAAGAGAGTAGTAATTATATTTTTATTGTCGATGATGGCAGTAAAGAGGAGACTAAATATATATTTAATAAACTAAAAGAGTTAAATGATAGTAGATTAATTATTTTAGAACATGCAATAAATATGGGCAAAGGTGCAGCATTAAAAAGTGCATTTAATTATATTTTAGTTAATTATCCACAGATTGCTGGTGTAGTAACACTTGATAGCGATGGACAGCACTCAATAAAAGATTGTTTAGCAATAGAAGAAGAGTTGAAAAAAAATCCAAAAGCTTTTGTGTTAGGCTATAGAACATTTAGTAAAGATATACCTCTAAGAAGCTATATAGGAAACAATATCTCAAAGTTTATATATAGAGTAATATTAGGTTACAATTTTAAAGATACACAAACAGGATTAAGAGGTATTAGTAAAGATTTTATGAAAGAGTGTCTTAAAATTACTTCGAATAGATTTGAGTTTGAAACAGAACAGTTAGCATATGCCGCAAATCACTTAAAAATAGTTGAAATGCCTATTAAAACTATCTATATAGAAAATAATAAAACAAGTTCATTTAGACCATTGGTTGATTCATTTAAAATATATTTTGTACTATTGCGTTATGCTCTATCATCTATAATAACAGCTATTGTAGATTTTATAGTATTTATAATATCTATCTATTTTGGTAGTAGTGTATTTGTTGCAAATATGCTTGCTAGAACAGTATCTATTGGAGTTCAATTTAAACTTTTAGATAATTATGTATTTTATACTAAATCATCTTTTTTAAGTTTTATACTATTTGCTCTTTATGTATATATAATGGGAGCAATTTCAGCAACTCTACAAGTTGCTGTAATTGAATATTTATCTCTATCTGTTATAATTGCAAAAGTATTAGTAGAGGGGTTTTTATTTTTTGTTAATTTTGCTTTTTTAAGACTCTATCTATTTACAAAAGAGTTATAGTTATCAGAGGAGAAATGGAAGATTTTATAAAAATAGCACTTTTTATTTTAATGGTAATAGTAAGCTACTATATTGGTGATAAAATTGCAAAGCATAAAAAGTTTGAGTTTTTACATATAAGAGGTGAAAGATTTGGTGCGATTGATGGGCTTAGAGGCTATTTGGCAATATCTATTTTTGTTCACCACTTTATGCTAACTTGGGTCTGGAAAAATAGTGGTCATTGGAGCAGACCTTATGAGATATATTTTCAAAATATAGGCATTGTTGGTGTAATGATATTTTTTATGATTACAGGATATCTATTTATCTCAAAAATAATTATAAATAAAGGAAAAATCAATTGGAAAAGATTATATAAATCGAGATTTTTTAGAATATATCCGCTATTTTTATTTATTTTACTCTTAATTACTATTGTAATATTCTCTCAAGAGGCTTATCAAAAAGATATTAACTTGCTAAATATTACAAAAGAGTACTCAAAATGGTTAATATTTCATGGCTCTAATATACATTTGCACAACCATACACCTTTAATAATAGCAGGTGTGGATTGGACACTAAAATATGAGTGGCTATTTTATCTATCATTACCACTAATTGCAATTTTTTTATATATTAATAGATGGCTAACTCTACTTTTAATTATAGTTGGAATCTATATTTTTGCTCAAGATTATAAAATTTTTGCTTTTACTACAATTCATCTAATATTTTTTATAATTGGAGGCATTACTGCCTATTTATATAACAAATTTAAACAAAAGGCTCATTTTCTAAAAAGTAAGATTATATCTATATTAACTTTAGCCTTTTTAATAAAAGTGCTCTTCTCCTATAGAGATATGTATCAATTAGTTCCAATTATTGCTGTATCGCTATTTTTTATAGCTATTGCTTTTGGAAACTCAATGTTTGGTTTTTTAGAAAAAAAATCATCTATTTTGCTTGGTGAAATAAGTTATAGTATATATTTGCTTCATGGATTTATAATATATCTTTTATTTACATATTTTGAAATAATTGATATAAAAACTGTTACATTAGTAGAGCATACTTTAATGCTTCCTTTTTTAGTTGTTTTGGTTATATTTAGCTCAACACTAACATACCTTTATATAGAAAAACCAGCAATAGAGTATGGAAGAAGGTAAGCTCTAAAAAGGGATAGTTATAATAAATATTGCTCCATTAGAGCTATTTTTGGCCTCTATTTTGCCATTGAACTTCTCTTTTATAACCATCTGGCTCATATATAGCCCAATTCCTGTTGATTTTACTCTCTTTTTAGAGATAAATGGCTTAAAGATATTCTCAATAGGCTTCTCATCTATCCCTCCTGCATTATCCTCTATTTTTATAACTATAGACTCTTTTGTATCAAATATCTCTATGCATATTTTTGCTTCTTTTATATCTCTTAGTTTAATAACATCTAAAGAGTTTTGCAAAATAGATAAAACAACTTGTGCTAAAGCATTTGGATTACCATAAATAAGAGCTTTTGAGTCTATCTTTTTAGTAACTTTTATCTCTTTTAATTTTATAATACTATCAACAATCTTTAAAGCCTGCTCAATTGAAGTTGCAGGCTTAAACTCTATCTCTTGACTCTTTTTATAGAAGTCTTCAAAGTTTGTAATTGTCTCAGACATAAATTGAATAATCTCTTCGTTATTTTTAATCTCTTGCTCTATCTCTTTATTTTTAGTTAGCTTTTTTATATATAAATTATTAAAATTAAGTTGAGCCAAAGGCTGTCTCCACTGGTGTGCAATTACTGCTATCATCTCTCCAAGAGCCGCAAATTTGGCTTGCTCTTGCACAATTTTATCTTTTAGCTTCTCTTT
>CAZCOI010000260.1:0-2764 GCA_964500335.1 uncultured Nitratifractor sp. | reverse complement strand
TAAAAATCTTTAGGAATCAGCCTCTAAAGTTATCTTGACCCAAATAAAAAAAAGATAGGCTTTTGCCTATCAAGCTACTAAATGTAACCTAAGTAACATATAAATATCTCCTAAAGTGTTATAATCAACCAAATATAAAATAGTTTGTTAAAAAAGGATACCCATGCAAGAAAAAAAGGCTTTTGGATTATGGAGCGCAATATTTTTAGGGATTGGTTCAATGGTTGGAGCTGGAATATTTGTGCTTTTAGGAGAGGCAGGGGCAATTGCTGGAAATTTAGTTTGGGTTAGTTTTATTTTTGGTGGGATTATTGCTCTGCTTAGTGGATATTCACTAGCAAA
The DNA here is from genome assembly GCA_964500335.1 of uncultured Nitratifractor sp. Taxonomy (GTDB): domain Bacteria; phylum Campylobacterota; class Campylobacteria; order Campylobacterales; family Sulfurovaceae; genus JAADEQ01. Next base: position 2,422 of record CAZCOI010000260.1, on the reverse strand, counting down.
GTTAGCAGAGATTTATCCTAGCAGAGGAGGTATTGTAGAGTATTTAGTGCAGTGTTATGGAGAGGGAGTCTTTTCTGGAACTGTATCGGTGCTCTTTTATCTTTCGGCTCTTGTAGCTATTGCTATGGTTGCAAAGACATTTGGAACATATGCAGTTGTTATGATTCATGGAAGTGAATCTAAAATTTTAATAGATATCTATGCTAGTGCAATTTTGCTAACTTTTATGGTAATAAATTTGGCAGGAAGCTCCATAATTGCAAAGAGCGAAAATGTAATTGTTATTTTTAAATTGACTATTTTAATAATTTTTAGCGCAGTTGCATTTTTTTATATTAAGCCAGAGCTTTTAAGCATTAAAGATGCGCCTCCAATTAAAAATATATTCTCATCAATTGCCTTAACATTTTTTGCATATGAAGGGTTTAGAGTTATTACAAATACAGCGCAAGATTTACAAAATCCTAAAAAAAATATGCTAAAAGCTATGATTATTGCTATTTTGCTTGTAATGGTGCTATATATTGTTGTAACTTTTGCAGTTTTTGGAAATTTGCCCCTAGATGAGGTAATAAAAGCAAAAGATTATGCCCTAGCCGAAGCCGCAAAACCAGCTTTTGGAGATATGGGCTTTAAGATAATGGCAATTGCGGCTTTAATATCGACAGCATCATCTATAAATGCAAATTTATATGCTGTTACAAATGTAACTTATCAGATGGCAAAAAATGGCGAGTTACCAAAGGTGTATGAGTTGAATGTTTGGCATAGCACACAAGGTTTGATAGTTAGTACAATATTTTTAATTGTATTTGTGCTATTTTTTGACCTTACTCAAATTGCGGCAATTGGCTCTATTTCGATACTCTTTATCCATCTGCTTGTTCATATTGGGCATCTATTTAAAATAGATAAAACAAAAGCATCAAAACTATTGGTATCTTTAGCAATAATAGCAACACTTAGCGCAATTATTTTGGCTCTAAATTATACAAAAAGCCATATTCCAGATGTTGGATACTATATAGCAGGAGGCTTTGGAGTTGCATTTTTAATAGAGGTAGCATTAAGATTAATGACAAAAAGAGTTATTAAAAAACAGATTAAAGGAGTATAAGATGCAAGATTTAAAAGAGGTTATAATAAAAGGGATAGATATACCATTTATTGATTTAGTTATACTTTTAGTGAAGTTGGCTTTAGCGGCAATTCCAGCTATGTTTATAATACTTTCAACATTTTTTGTTTTTAATACAATTTTATTTGGTTTTTAAAGGAGTAAGCTATGAAAGGGGCATTAAATTCAATAATAGTCGCATTTAGCGAAATTTTAAAGTGGAATACAATCAAAATTGCTCTAAGTAGCGGAGCTATTGTAGTTTTACTTTGGATTGGAGTAGGTTACTATTTTTGGGATACTCTTTTAGCATTGGGTGATAGAATTTTAGAGTATATTCCATTTTCTATGGTTAAATCAAATGGTGCATGGATGCTTAGCACATTTTTATGGTTTCAGTTAGTACTTATTACTTTTGCTTTAATTTATGCCTTTTTTGGCAATTTGATACTTCAAAAAGTATCTAAAGAGCAATATAGCACCTATACATTTATAATTTTAGTTCTTAGTGCATTATTTTGGGGAGTAGTTTGGTTTTTTGAAGGTTCATATATCTACAATGAGTTTTTAAAGCTTTTAACTTGGCTCCCTTTTGAGACAACAAAAAAGGCTTTAGGATTTATTATTGGATTATATATAATTTATAATGCAATAATTGTTACCTTGCTATTTGTTGCAAGCATCTTTAGCGAAGCTATTATTAAAATAGTTAGAAAAAAGCATTTTAATCAAGATGATGTTGTAAAAACAAACATCTTTAAATCTATTAAATATACAATTAAAGATACATCGGTTTTTGTAGTTTTATCAATTGTGCTTTTTCCACTTTTGTTTGTGCCTGTAGTTAATTTTTTTATTCAGATTGGACTTTGGCTTTGGCTAACAGTAGATACAATTAGCTATGATGCTCTATTTATGGTTGATGATAAAGTAGATACATCTTTAATAAAAGAGCATAAAGGCTCAATATATTTTATCTCATTTGTAACTATTCTTTTTAACTTTTTGCCAGTAGTTAATATATTTGGTCCATTTTTTGGAGAGATAGCAATGTTTCATTACTTTAAAAGTTTAAAAGAGGAAAGTTAATCCTCTTTTGACTCAATATTAGAGATATACTCTCTTGTAGAGATAACAGAATCGGCATTTAGCGATATGCTATCTATTTTTCTTTTAACCAAAAACTTAGCAATTTCGGGATAATCAGATGGTGCTTGACCGCATATTCCTACATATTTGTTTAGCTTTTTGCACACCTTTATTATCCTCTTTAGCTCTTTTTTAATAGCCTTATTGCGCTCATCA
>CAZCOI010000259.1:0-5139 GCA_964500335.1 uncultured Nitratifractor sp. | reverse complement strand
TGCTCTTGCAAAAAGCTATAATCTTCTCCTTTCATTCCATAATCTATTGTAACAGCTTTAAATTCAAACTCAAAAGGGGCATGCTGATGCATATTTGCAATTAAATGAAGCAAACTTAAAGAGTCTTTTCCCCCACTTAATGCGACTAAAATTTTATCATTTTGCCCGATTAGGCGATATTTGGCGTTTGTTTTGCCAAAAACTCTAAGCAGTTTTTTGCTAATTTTCGCTTTTTTCATCAAGCTTTTCTATCATTGATAATATAAAATCTGCACTCTCTTTAGCAGATTTTTCTAAAAATTCATCAAAATCAAAACTAGCTTCCATATCGGCGCTATCGCTAATTGCGCGTAATATAAAAAATGGAATATTAAGTGCATCGCATACTAATGCTACAGAGTAGCCTTCCATCTCTAGGGCATCTGCTTTAAAGGTATTTTTTATCCATTCTTTTTTTTCATTTGAATGAATAAATTGATCTCCAGTAGCTATAACACCACCTTGTAATTTTATACTCTTTTGATTTGCAACTAATTTAGCTAGTTCTATTAGTTCATTATCTGGATAAATAAAGACTTTTCCTTCAGGTACAAAGCCAGGCTCATGACCAAAAGCTGTTAAATCTAAATCGTGTTTGCAAAGTTTTGTAGCATAAATTAAGTCTCCAATGTTTAAGGTGTCGTTAATTGCTCCTGCAACGCCACTAAATAGTAGTTTGTTACATTTAAAATGTTCTATTAAAATTGTAGCTGTTAAGGTTGAAAAGGCACAACCTATTTTTGAATAGGCAATTACTATATCTTTTCCTTTATATTTAGCTTTATAGTAAGTATTGTTAGCATAATCAATTCTTATAATATCATCTACTTTTTCTAATAGGGGTTCTATCTCTTCTGGCATTGCACCAAGTATTGCTATTGACATTAAAATTCTCCTAGTGCTTTAAGTGTTGATTCTAATGAACTTGCGCTATTTACATTAAAATGTGGTTTTTTGGTTAATTTTTTATTTAACCCTTTAAGCACATTACCATGCCCAAACTCTATATAACAATCAACTTCGTTATCGATATTTAGAATAGATTGTTTATATAAAACAGGACTAATAAGCTGTTTTGGTAAAAGATTTAAAGCCTCTTCTTTACTGCTATAAGGTTTTGCTGTTACATTAGAAATTACAGGCGCTAAAAATTCATCTTTTATAACATTGCTAAGCTCTTTTTTAAAAGGCTCAACGGCACTCTCTAAAAGAGGACAATGACTTGCAACACTCATATTTAAAAGCATTGCGCGTCTTGCACCTGCCTCTTTTAAAAGAGGTTCAAGTTCTTGCAAATCACTTTTAATTCCAGCTATTACAATTTGGCCATCAGTATTGTAATTTACAGGCCAAACCTCTTTAGAGTTTTCTCTTTGCTCTTTACAAATATTTTCTACTACTTCATCGCTTAAACCAAGGCATACAAGCATTCCTACATCTTTACCCTCACATGCTTTTGCCATAAGGTATCCTCTTTTGTGCACAAGAGCAACAGCATCACTAATCTCAAGCGCATTAACTGAAGCTAAAGCACTAAGCTCTCCTAAAGAGTGCCCAAGTGCGTAAATTGGCTTAATTGGCATCTCTTTTAAAAAAACTCTATTTGCCATAAGCGATACAAGCAAAATTGCTGGTTGGGTATATTCTGTTTTAGATAAATTTTCATTCTCTTTAAATAGAAGTTCTTTAAAATCAATATTTAAAGTATTACTTGCACTATCTAAAATCTCTCTTGCTATATCAAAGTTGTTATATAAATCTTCTCCCATTCCAATAGCTTGAGAGCCTTGTCCTGGGAATAAATAAGCACATTTAGCTGACATTTGAAATCCTTTTTATAAAAATTGCTCCATCAATAAAAGCTTTAGCTACAACTTCTATTTCATTTGTTGAGTTAATTGTAGCTAAAACTTTCATATCCCAAAGATACTCATTTGCCAATTTTTGTATCTTTTTTGCTAATTCTAAATTGGCAATAAGATAGCTTGCACCTAAATTACTAGCATAAATTGCATCTAAGATACTATTTGCCTCTACTGCATAAGTTAAACTATTTTGTTGGCAATATTTTGCTAAAGTATAGGGTTTATTAAAATTTGCTAATAGCAAAATATTCTCTGGTGAAGTCTTATCTATATCTTTAATATTATTAATTCTAACAAATTTAGGAGAGTTTATATATTCATCTTCAAAAATAAGCACTCTTATCCTTTAAGCACATTCATTACAATATATTTTACCATCTTTTTTAATAGCCTCTTTATAAGTGATATAAACTCCACATTTAGAACACTCTACTAGAGTGTTCTCTTCTATCTCTTTTTCTTTATTGGTGCTTTTTTTAGGTATAGAAATTTTACCACCAAATGCACGATATATGAAATATAAAATAATTGCAACTAAAAGTAATTTTAAAAACATTTTAACTCTTTTATGGTTAATTTGATGTAATTATATCAAATTTAATATTTATAGAGCTTTTTATAGATTGCTCCTTTAGGTGTAAGTGTTGAAGAGTATAGATATACCTCAAAATCTGCATAAAATTTTAAATTATTAAACTCTTTAACTGCATTTAAAAGTTTTGTTTTATCTTTTATGCTTTTAATTCTGCAAAGTGTAACATGAGGTTTAAAAGTTTTAGAATGAATTTGTAGTTTTTTTATAAGTTCTTTATGAACTATATCGATGTTTGGAGATGATGCTTTAATATATAAAATTTTATCATTAAAAAAATCTAAACCTTTTAGCTCTATTTTTTCATTTGGGATATTTAATCTAAATTTATAATTATTAGGCTCTTGTTCTCCAATAAATAGATGGGTAATATGCAAATTTGAGCCTAATATCCAATTACCTTGAATATAAGGTGAAAGTTTTTGTTTTATAGCAGTATATATTGGTAAAGTTATTGGAGTTGCAATAAATAGTCTCATTTAAAAAACCTTGAAATTATCATAAAGATTGCTGATATTACTATGCTAATTAAGATAGAACTTGTTATAGGAAAATAGAATTTAAAGTTATCTTTTTCTATGTATATATCTCCTGGAAGTTTAAAGAGATTAAAAAAGTAAAATAGTATGCCAATAACAATAAAAATTAAACCTATTGTAATAAAAATCTTAGCCATCTTTTTGCTCTAATAGAAGATAGTTTCTTAACTCTTTTTTAACTATTTTATATTTATAAGAGTTTAATTCTTTTAACTCATTATATACATTACTTCCTTTAAAAAATAGGAATTTAGTATCTTTATTTGATAAATTTTTAGTTAATTTTAAAAGTAAATTTGTATCTGTAACGGCTCTTGATGTTATGAGTTCAAAATATGAGCTTTTTAAATTTTGAACTCTATCTTTAAAAACTGTAACATTTTTTAAATTAAGCTCGCTTATAATATATCTTAAAAATGCCGCTTTTTTATTTATAGGTTCGCTTAAAACGGTTTTTGTTTTATCCCAAATAATTGCTAAAATAAGCCCCGGAAATCCGGCACCCGTTCCTACATCAAGCATACTATTAGGCTCTTTTAAAAAGGTTATCGGATAGATTGAGTCTATTATATTTTGCACAACTTGCTCTTTTGTTTTAGCTCCGCTAATGTTATGAACCCCATTCCACCACAAAAGCTTATTTGCAAAAATCTCAAGAGCATTAATTTTAGACTCTTCTAAATTAATATTATTTTTAATTAGCTCGTTTTTTAATAAAGATTTCATAATTTATGGCCTAATTTTTCTTTTTTTATCTTTAAATAGTTTTTATTGTGAATATTAGGCTCAATTACAATTGGCACTCTTTGAACTATTTTAAAGCCCTCTAACACCTCTAATTTTTTTGGGTTATTTGTAAGAAGTTTTAACTTTTTTATATTAAAGTGGTTTAAGATTTTAACGACAATATCGTAAGTTCTCTCATCGGCACTAAAACCGAGCTGATGGTTTGCCTCTATAGTATCAAGACCTTTATCTTGCAATGCGTATGCGTTTACTTTGTTAAAAAGCCCTATATTTCTGCCCTCTTGGCGGTGGTAAATTATTAATCCACCCTCTTTGGCAATAAGTTTTAAAGCCGCTTCTAATTGCTCGCCACAATCGCACTTTAATGAGCCTAAAGTATCGCCTGTTAAACACTCTGAATGAATTCTAACAAGTGGGATTTCTCCTAAAGGCTCTTTAAAAATTGCTAAATGCTCTTTATCGCCCTCTCTAAAGGCTTGAATTTTAAAATCCCCATACTTTGTAGGTAAGTTTGCAATATTTGAAATGTCGTTACTAACCACTTTTTGTAACCTCTAAAAAAAAATTTAATAAAATTATACTAACTTTTTACATCTTTTAGATAAAATTTAAAACAAATTTAAGCAAAAGGTTAAAAATTGGCAAAAGTTCCTTGCACCCATTGTCATTTGGAATTTGACGAATCGGTAATGATAAAAAAAGAAGAAAATGGAAAAACTTTATATTTTTGCTGTAAGGGGTGTGAAGGGGTTTATGAATTGCTAAACTCCAAAGGGCTTGATAGCTTTTATGAAAAACTTGGTAAAAATAAGCTTGAGCCTGCAAATATAAACTTTGATGATTTGGAAAAATTCGATTCGGAAGGATTTTATAAAAAGTATGTAAGAGTAAATAAAGAGGGTTTTAACGAGATAAATTTAATTATAGAAGGAATTCACTGCTCAGCTTGCGTATGGTTAAACGAAAAAGTTTTACACCAAACAGACGGCATTATAGAAGCTGTTATAAATTACTCTAACAATAAAGCAAAAGTTGTTTGGGATCCTGATATTATAAAACTATCTAAAATAATTGAAACTATTAGAGCAATCGGTTATAACGCTTTTGCATATGATCCTAAACTTCAAGAAGAAAAAGCGATAAAACTTAGAAACGAATATTATACAAGAATTCTTGTAGGCGTATTTGCAACAATGAATATTATGTGGATTGCAATTGCGCAATATACCGGATATTTTACCGGTATGGAAGAGAGTAAAAAAAATATTTTAAATATCGCAGAATTCGCGCTTGCTACACCTACGCTTTTTTATAGCGGTTGGATATTTTTTAGGGGCGCATACTTTGGGCTTAAAAA
>CAZCOI010000258.1:0-2396 GCA_964500335.1 uncultured Nitratifractor sp. | reverse complement strand
TAACCTTAGTTGTGATAACCTGTGTTATTATAACATAAAAGATTAAAATGATAATTTAAAAGTTTTAAGCTATGCAGATTGCATAAGAAGTTTTAATGATGGCTAAAGCCTAACTATTAATAGTGCCTACATAAATCTTGAGTTAACATAAGCTAAATCTTGAATTAACACAAACTATATTAATAATTTTGCTTTATTTTCTAATACAAAAATCCAAACATCCACAGTGGAATTTTATTTTTCTCCAAAGTATAATCTACATCTATTACCAAATAGCTATTTTTTATATCTTTTACCTGCTTAAAACTTTTGTTTTTGCCGCCGATTTCGTAAATTGTATTATTTGCAATAAAATCGCCTATGTCGCTATAAAAAATATCAAAACCGCTATTTTTAAAACAGCTTACGAAAAAAGTCTCTCTAATAGTTCCGATTTCAACATCTATCTTAAAATCGCTTGCGAACGCATTTAAAATATTGGTATTGCTAAAAAGAAGTTTTTCCGGTTTTTTAGAGATGTTTTTAGAGAATTTTTTAACGCTATTTATAACATTTGCTCTATCTAAAATATCCAAATAAAACAAAAGCGTGGTATAGCTGATATTTAGCTCTTTAGCCAATTTGGTAGCATTTAACTTATAAGGCACTTTAGAGAAAATAAGCTTTGCGATAATTTTTTTAAAAAGGACGATATGCTCGTAATTTATGCTATTTAAAGATGGTATATCTTCTCTTATAATTTTTTCTAAAGCGTTAAATAGTTTGTTTTTAAACTCCTCTTCATCTTCTAAAAAAAACGGATATGCCCCAAACTCCAAATATTTTTTAAAAAGTTTATATAAATTAGGATATGTTAGCGCATAATGAGAGCTGATTTTTGCACTATCGCTTAAAATCTCTTGTAACTTAAGCGGCGGTAAAACGATATTTTCTTTTAAAGCTAAAAACTCTCTAAAACTTAATATATTAACATTTGCAATTACCGCTCTTCTGCTTAAATCGCTTTTTTGCTCTAAAATATTTAACATTGAGCTTCCGCTAAATCTAATTAAGATATTTGGAAACGAATCGTAAATTGTTTTTAGCTCCGCTGCCCAATTGTTATATTTATGAATCTCGTCAATTACGACCACTTTTCCGTTTAATTTAATAAACTCTTCGACTATGCCGTATAAAGAGCTGTCGCTTAAATATATATCATCGGCACTAAAATATAAAAAATCTGTAATTTCGTAATTTTGCTTTAAATATTGTAAAAGCAAAGTCGTTTTTCCAACCCCTCTTGAACCGACAAGCCCGACAAGCCTGTTTTTGGAAGTTAGTTTATCAATATACTCTTTTCTAACAAAAGCATTGGGAACGCTTTTAATTAATCTTGCTTGTTTATTTAAAATATAATCTATCATTTATTAAAGTTTACTACATATTTTTTACTATTTTATCTAAAAAATGTTTAACTACACTTTAAAGTTCTTTAAAATTTATTAAAGTGTGATTTAAAGTATATATACACCCAAACTCAAAAGCTCATATTCAGCCTCATAATCTTTAAACTTATCAACCAATTTTTTAGATTTGAAAATAAGCTCGTTTAAGTTTAATTTCTCTTTATTTAGTTAGTTTAACTTCGCAAATTACCATATCTATTTCGTTTTTGCTGTCTCTTTCCCAATAAGAGCCTATTTGCGTAAACTTTTCGGTATCTTTAAAAATCTCATCTATCATACTATTTTGCGAAAAACTCTCATACAATGCAAAAAGCCCGATTATCTTATCAAAACAATACGCTCAAAGGCACCAACCAAAAAGCGTAACCATCTTTTGAAATAGGCAGCAACTTATCTCCGCTATAAAATATATAACCTCCCAAAAAACTATCTTTTGCATTTTTAGCAAGTCTTACCAAACCTTTTAAATGTTCTTGTTTTATATTGGTGCCGGATTTCACCTCAATTGCAACAATCGTGCCGTTTTTTTGTTCCAATACTAAATCTACTTCGTAGCTTCCGTCTCTATAGTGATATATCTTTGTTGCTTTTTTAGCATATGTCGAGTGCTTGAGAAGTTCGCTATATACGAAATTTTCCACCAAATTGCCCAAAATCTCTCTTTGTTTTAGTATCAGCAAATAAGCATCTACATCTATTAAATGCGAAGCTAGTCCCGTATCTATAAAAGCGACTTTCGGTGCTTTAACTTCTCGCTTGCCTCTATTTGTAAAATAGGGATTTATGCGATTTAACAAAAAAAGAGCTTCCAATATCTCGATATCCGATTTTACGGTTACATCTTTAATGCTTAAATGTTTTGCCAAAGCGCTATATTTTAAAAGATTGCTTGTGTTGTAAGCTAAAATGCGAAGCAATTTATTTATTTCGGATCTATTTTCAAAGCTT
>CAZCOI010000257.1:0-1599 GCA_964500335.1 uncultured Nitratifractor sp. | reverse complement strand
GTTACAGAGGCTAAAAAATGTGTTGATCACTCATTTACAGATAAAGAGCTACATAAGTGCCAAAAAGATTTTGTAACACTAGCAAGCCAAATATCATTAGCAGAGGCTAAAAAACTAAGCCAAAAAATTAAACCAAAAGATAAAACAAAAGTTGAAAACAAGCTACCACAAACTGCAGCTGAAGCTGAAAAAGCGCTAGTTGGAACTTGGTCTATAACTTGTGGTGTTGGGCAAAAACCAAACACATGGACAACAAAAGAGGTTGTAATTAACAAAGACTTAACAGCAAAAGGTTGGATGAAAATCTATGCTGATAAAGATTGCAAAAAGCTTATAAAAGAGATTAGTGCAACATATAGCTTTAAAGTTGGTGCACTTAATATAGGAGATGATGGCAAAGAGGCATGGGAAGTAGACAAGCTTCTTGGCAAAAAGAAAAAGCCTATGTTTACTATGATTAGATTTACTAAACCAAACCATGTAGTTGTAGCAGCCCCAACAAAAACAAACGATGGTACAACTAAAGCCAAAAGAAAAAATCACTTTAGCGATAAATGGGCAGGATGCACCAAAAAGTAGATATCTTATAGCTAAAGAAAAACTCTTTAGCTATTTCAAAAGGTTATTGTATCTAATAATAAAGACTTTAAAGCAATTAGAACAAGATTATACGAAAGCATATTCAAGCAGTTGTAACAAAGCATATGGGTAAATTGACAAAGCCCAAAGAGAAGGTAAAAAAAGGTAATCTTTCGTAAGGTAAATTTTAAAATTATCTGTGGCTAGTTCTGCAAATTTCTTTTACAAAATCTTATAACTTCTTTATTTTTTATAAGTTATGAGATACTATCGAATTTAGGCTAAACTACATACAATAACTCTTTATATATTTAATGGCTTCTTCCTTGGTGGTAAATTTGCCATCTAGTTGGGCGTTGTAGGTTGTATTTAGTATCTCTTTAAATTTTGGAGATGGCATAAGCCCTAGTTTTATTAAATCTTTGCCGTTAATTAGTGGTTTTGGTGGGGCATTTAAGATATCTAACTCTTTTGCTCTATTTAGTATCCATTTCCCTGCTTCAAAAGTGCTCTTTTTATCTTTGCTAACTCGCCCAAAGTAGTCGGCTCTTGCTAGTAGCTCTAGCTCTTTTATATCTATTTTTGCCCTTAGCCTTCTAATAGCGCCTGCTTTTGCGCCACTACTATATAGTTGCCCAACTCTTAGATGATACTGTACAAATTTAGATACGCTATCAATTAGTTTTTTATCATCTGTTAGCCTACTTAAAAAGCTAATAGTTGGCTCTATGCCTTCTATATCGTGATTAAGGGCTCTAATTTTGCCATCTATTACTTTTGTGGTTTTTGGCTTGCCAAAATCGTGGCATAGAGCGCTTAGCATTCTTGTTAAATCGACTCTCTCATTGCCACTTTTTAATTTTGCCATCTCATCTACAACCATTAGAGTATGTACCCAAACATCACCCTCTGCATGATAAGTTGGCTCTTGCGGGGTGTTAATAAGTGCTTTTAACTCTGGAAAATATTTTAATATACCAAGCTCTCTTAAAAGCTTTAGTCCAATTGATGGCTTTTTTG
>CAZCOI010000256.1:0-3090 GCA_964500335.1 uncultured Nitratifractor sp. | reverse complement strand
AAACCGATTTTACCTGAAAAATCATAATTACTTTTAGCTTGTAAAATTGATATTAAAGCAATAAATATAAATTTTTTCATAAATTACCTTTTTAAAGTTTAGTAAAAATAAGTTGAATTATAAAAAAAGATAAATTAAAAGTAGTTTAAAATGATAATTGTTATCATTAAAGTAGAATTTTTATACTCCCTGTGTTTTATCAAAAACTCTAATATGCAATCTATCACTATATATAAAATTATTTTGTTTGCAAAATTCAAATACCGCTTTATCGTTTTTCCATATAGTGTCTCTGCACTCTCCAATTGGCATACAATAAATTGGTAAATTATAATTTTTTGTAATCTCTTTTATCTCTTCTAAAGCGGTAGTTTTTACAAGCTCTTTTGATATTGTAAATTTAAAAAAGCACTCATTTGCATTTGCAATAATATTTTTTATTGCTTCTTTGTTTACTCTTTTATCTTTTGGTTCTTTGCTATTTGATAATTTAATAGATAAAGCATAAGTAGCTTTTTTATATTGAGAAAAATTTTTAAAATCTATATTAATAGTTGCATTTGTCTCAAATGTTACTTTAATATCTTTAGCAACTAACCACTTAAAAAGTTCATAAAAGGCTCTATTTTTATAATAGATAAGTGGTTCACCGCCAGTTATTACAATATGAGGCAAATAACCAATTTTTTTAAACTCTTTTTCTAGCAGATTAATAATAGTTTTTGAATCAACTATTTTTTGCCAACTATTGCAAAATGCTTTATCTACCGCAAAATATGTATCGCATCCAACTGCGCTTTTGCCATTTACCATATATTTAGTATTAAAACCGGGGCAATTTAAATTACATCCTCCCGTTCTTAAAAAATACGAAGGGAAGCCTGCATATTTTCCTTCGCCTTGAATAGAGAAGAAGTGCTCAACTAAATAAAACATTATCCGCCAGTCTCATAAAAAGCTCTTTTTGAGCCTTCATTATCTTCTTCACTCCATCTATTCTCTTTTGGTTTATTTGCTAAAACTTCTTTTAAAATTTGTGATGCTTTATTGATATTATTATTTTTAACAGCATCTGCAATAGACATTGCTTCATCAAAATAGAGACATGGAATTAAATATCCTTCTGCTGTTAATCTAATACGGTTGCAATCCTCGCAAAAGTCGTGTTTATGAGGGTCTATTAAACCAAATTTATAACCATTTTCTTGAAGTTGATAACTAAAACTAGGACTACTTGGAGTTCTGCCAACTTTTTTAATTGTATATTTTTGTTTAATTATAGATAAAATTTCTCTTCCATGTAACCCTTTAATATCTGAATTTGCATGAGAATTTTCCATATACTCTATATATCTTACTTCAATATCTCTAGCTCTGCAAAATTCTAAAATATCTATTATTTCATTATCATTTATTCCTTTTAAAGGAACCATATTTATTTTTACTTTTAAACCAACTTCTAAAGATTTATCTATACCTTCTAATACTTTGTTTAATACATTTTTTTGAGCTATTTGAGCGGCAACTGCAGGTTTTAGTGAATCTAAAGATATGTTTAATCTTTTTAAACCAGCATCTTTTAGTTTTTGGGCAGTCTCAGGCAATAAAAATCCATTTGTTGTAATTGCTAAATCAATATCGCTTTTATAGTTGTTTATTAACTTAATAAAATAGTCTAAATCTTCTCGAAGTAGAGGTTCTCCACCTGTAATTCTTACCTTATTTACACCTTCATCGATAGCAATTTTTATAAATTTAAATAGTTCATCAAAGGATAATAAATTCTCTTTTGGTCTCCATGAAAATGGCTTTTCTGGCATACAGTATTGACATCTAAAATTACATCTTTCAGTGACTGAAACTCTTATATAATTTACTTTTCGCCCATGTCCATCTATTAACATAAATAGCCTCTATTTTTTAATTCTATACTAGGAGCAGAGTATAACTAAATAATATCTAAAAAAAGATAATATTGATAAAAAAATTTCATTTTATTAATTGATAGTAGAAAAACTACAAGCCCAAAAGGCTTATAGTATAAGAGAGGTTATTTTAAACCTTTCCATTGAGATTTATACCAGCCATAAGCTAGGATACTAAAGATTACAAAGAAACCAAGTACCCATGGACCAGTTGCTGCTCTTTTCGGCTTACTTGGGTCTCCAATCTCTTCTAAATACTCTTTAACTTTTTCGTAACCCTCTTTTGTTAAACCAACTCTAGGCATTGCAGTACCAGGAAGTTGAGATTGAGGATCTTCTACGAAAGTCTCTAAGAAGTGTTCGCTTCTTGCTCTAATAATAATAGATAAATCAGGTGGTAATTTACCCATATATTTAGCTAAATGATCTTGATATTCCGCAACTTTTTCTTTAAATTTAAGAAGTTCAATATCTTGACCTGTTTTAATATTAGGTTTAGTTTTAGGAATTGTTCCAATTTGAGTCCACTTAGCATATCTCATAGCATGACATCTACCACAAGCCGCCTCAAAAGCTTCTTTTGGAGTTATCTCTTTAGGTGCGATAGATTTTAAATAAGCCGCAATATCAGCTGCATCTTGCGCACTGCTTGCACTTGGCGGCATTGCAAACTTTTTAACTTTTGTTGCATGAGTAGGATTTTGCATTAAATCTACTAAGAACTTAGTATCATAAATAGCACCTACATTGCTTAAATCTGGTGGATTAACACCATAAGCCGCCGCAGAAGCCATTGCATCCATTGTAGCTTTCATACCAGCAGCTTTAATGCCATGACAACCAGCACAAGCCGCTATTTTAGCTTTACCAGCTTCAGCATTGCCTTTTGGTGCTGGTTTTAAATCTTCATATTTAAAATCATGTCCTTCAACATGTTTATGCATCTGAGAGTGAGCAAATGGTTCAACTCCCCAATATGTAATTAGGGTAAAAAATACCACTACTGCTAATACTTTTAACTCTTTCATTTGTTACCTCCTACTAGCTTGTCCTTTTTCGTTATAAACGGAAGAACTACCCATAAAATAATGAAAATCCAAGCAAAAATTGTACCTAATGTATTCCAAACACCTACAGGAGGTAACTTACCTAAAATTGTTAATGC
>CAZCOI010000255.1:0-2045 GCA_964500335.1 uncultured Nitratifractor sp. | reverse complement strand
TATTAAGATAACATCTGCTCTTTTATGTAGCATATGATTATCATCTAACATCTTTACAAAATGAGTTGGCACACCTTTATTCTCTAAATACTCAAATAGTATTGTAGATATCTTATTATTTAGCGCCCCTTTGCCCTCTTGACTATCTTTTTTCTCGCCATTAAAAGCTGTTAGAGAGTCTTTAAACTCAGATATTAAAAGCTCATTATCATTTGTTGTCCAAATCTTTTTTGCTTTGCCCTCATATAAAAGTTCTTTTTTCTCCACTCTATTTACCTTTTTGTAAAATTAAAGCTTTTAAAATATCAAAAGCGCTTTTTAATTGAGCATCTTTGTATAGATCCTCGTTTGTTATAATTTTCTCTTTTGTCTTATTTGATTCGCTACTATCTGTAGCATTATTCTCTTTATTTGATGTTTTATTGTTATCTTCTACTTTTGCTAACTCTGCTTTTAAGTGTTTTTTAAGTTCAGCCTCTTTTATCTCAAACTCATTTTGTTTCTTTTTAGTTGCTTCTCCAGGATATACAATAATATCAGGAGTTACTCCTTTATTTTGAATAGTTCTACCACTTGGCAGATAGTATCTAGCAACTGTTAATTTAACCCCTTCACCATTTCCTATAGGTACAACAATTTGAACACTTCCTTTGCCAAATGTCTTTTCTCCAATTATAGGAGCGCGGTGATGATCTTGTAAAGCACCGCTTACAATCTCACTTGCACTCGCACTTCCTCCATTTACTAAAACAGTAATTGGAATATCTTTATAGGTTCCCTCTTTTTTTGCTTTATAAACTATATTTTCTCTTTTATCACGCCCTTTTTGGCTAACTAAAACACCCTTATCAATAAATAGATCTAACAATCCAGTAGCCTGACTTAATAGCCCTCCTGGGTTATTACGAAGGTCTAATATAATTCCTTTTGCATCTTTATTATTTTGTAAAAGATATTTAACGCCATTAACTACTTTTGAATCAAAAGATGTAATTTTTATATATAAAACTTTCTCTTTTTTCTTTTTATCTAAATAGATATATTTATGTTTAACAGACTCTATTTTAATTATATCTCTAATAATATCAATTTTTAAAGGTTTATTTTCGCCTTTTCTAACAATTGTTAGAGTAATTTTTGTTTTTGGTTTACCGCGCATTAGATTTACTGCTTCATCTATTGTCATACCAAGAGTTGATTTATTATCTATTTTTAAGATAATATCTCCAGCTTTTATGCCAGCTCTTTTTGCTGGAGTATCATCAATTGGTGCAATTACAGTTAAAGCACCTTTTTTCATACCAACAACAATTCCAAGACCACCAAATTCACCTTTTGTTTGAATATTTAAATCTTTAAAAGATTTTGCATCCATATAGGCTGAGTGGGCATCTAAGTTGCTTAAAAGCCCTTTTAGAGCTTTATTAATTAGCTCTGTTGAGTTTATCTCATCTACATATTGAGACTCAATTAAGTTTAAAACTCTTGTAAACTTTAAATAGGCATCTAGTTTACTATCTTTACTCTCTTTAGCATCCAAATTAATTGGACTAGCTATAAAAAGTGTTGCACAAACAGCAAGAAAAGATGTAGCTATTATTTTTTTGTTATACTTATACATTTTTTGAACAACCTTGAGATGTAATTTTTAGAGCCTATTTTATTTAAAACTCACTTAAAGTGTGGTAAAAAATGTAATTGCAACTTAAATAGCAATTATTACTTAAAAATTATGGTAAAGTTACACTAAGTTTTTAGACAAGGAGAATAAAATGAGTAATATTTTAGAGAAATTAACACATCAAATGACACAAACTATAGAATCGGGATTATCTTTAGCACTGCATAATAAAAATCCAGAAGTTGAGCCAATTCATCTAGTTTGGGCGCAACTTACAAATAGCGGCTCAATATTAAACCAAGTATTAAATAAGATGAATATCGATAAAGCCGCTATAGAGTTAGATGTAAGTTCACAAGCAAAAAAATTGCCAACTGCTTCTAGCGTGACAAAAGAGAGTATTAGATTATCTCAAAATACAATA
>CAZCOI010000254.1:0-2428 GCA_964500335.1 uncultured Nitratifractor sp. | reverse complement strand
GAGGTTATACGCCAGAGTCTATATTAAACTTTTGCGAAAGCATAGGGGTTGCCAAGGCAAACTCTGTTGTAGATGTAGCGCAGTTAGAGTTTGCAATAAGAGATGATTTAAACAAAAAAGTGCCAAGAGTTATGGCAGTATTAAACCCACTAAAGGTGGTAATCGAAAACTATGAAGGAAGCGAAGAGCTAGAGGCATCTTTATATCCAAATGATGTGCCAAAAGAGGGTACAAGAGCCTTGCCATTTGGGCGCGAAATCTATATAGATAGAAGCGACTTTAACGAAAATCCACAAAAAGGCTATTTTAGATTAACACCAACTCAGCCTGTAAGACTAAAATTTGCCTATATTATTGAGTGCACAGATGTTATAAAAGATAGCAATGGCGAAATTGTAGAGATAAGAGCCAAATATTACAAAAACTCAAAAAGTGGCTCTGATACAAGTGGTATAAAGGTAAAGAGTGCAATTCAGTGGGTAGAGGCAAATAGTGCTATAAAAGCTGAAGTTAGAGTGTATGATAGATTATTTAACAAAGAGAATCCAAAAGGTATTGAAGATTTAAACCCAGACTCATTAAAAGTTGTTACAGATGCACTTATTGAGCCCTGGATAATAAAAAGCAATGAAGAGCGCTTTCAATTTGAGAGAGAAGGAAACTTCTTTAAAGAGCCAATTGATTACTCCAAAGAGAAGCCTGTATTTAACAAAATAGTATCTCTAAAAGATTCGTGGGCAAAAAAAGAGCAAAAAAAGCCAAAACAAGAGCCTAAAAAAAGAGCGCCAAAGCCAAAGCAAAGTGCCAAAGAGAGCGATATTGCACCAATGAACGAGCAAGAAGAGGCAATTTTTAACAACCTTTTAAAAGAGTTCAATCTAAAAAAAGAGGTTGCAAATACCCTAGCTAGAGAAGAGAAGCTTTTAGAGTTTTTTAAAGAGGCAATAGGTTATGAAAAAGTGCCAACTCTAATAGCAAATTTGGTAACAAATGAAGTTGCAAGAGAGCTTAAAAAAAGTGATATAAAAGATTTAAAATATACTCCAAAAGATATTGCAACTTTGGCAAAACTAATAGATAACGAAACAATCTCTACAAAAATAGCAAAAGATATATATGAGATTATGAGCCAAAGTGGTCAAAACCCACAAGAAATTGTCAAAGAGAAGGGGCTAGAGCAAATAAGTAACCCAGATGAAATTTTGCCAATAATCAATGATATAATTGCTAAAAATCCAGAAAATGTAGCCAAATATAAAAGCGGTAACCAAAAACTGTTTGGATTTTTTGTTGGTCAGGTGCTAAAAGCAACTAATGGCAAAGCAAATCCAAAAGTTGTAAATGACCTTGTTAAAAAGGCATTAAATTAATATATGCGTATTCTCTCCATTAAAAGGAAAGAACCATATATAGCCAAAATAGAAATATAAATCAAATTTATAAATTTCTAATGCATAATTTGTGCTAAACTAAAATTTTAGCTTTAATCCATATGAACTTTTGGAGTTTATTGTATATACCCCTAAATTTTTTGGGCTATATACACCTATATAGCTTCCTATAATATCAGCAATTAGATCACCATAACTAAATTTATTATTCTTACTCATTGAGTCAACTATCTCTTTTGCAACACCTAATGAAATTGATGTAAAAAGAGCCGTTTTTTTGTTTGAAAAATTTTTAGTTTTATTTGCAATCATTACAGAAACTAAAATATGTTTTTGTTTATCTACTTCAAGTGCATATGTAGAAGTTGCAAGTATAATTACAGCAAGTATACATTTTTTCATACTCTTCTCCAAAATTAAAATACTACCATATAATGGTACTTTTATTCTAGCTAAAAAAACTTATTAGTTTTTTAAATAGCCCCATTCTACGGTTATATTTTTATTATTTAGTGGCTTTTTTGATAGATTTCTCTAATTCACTATATTTTTAGAGTGAAAATTTATAATTTTTTGTTATACTCACCTTCTCTTTTTATTATTTCAAACTCAATAGTATTAAACCTTAGGAGAATAAAAAGTAGTTATATTTTTCACTAGGAGTAGATATGGCATACAATAAATTAAACGAGCAAGAGCAAAGAGTAATACTACATAAAGGCACTGAAGCACCATTTAGTGGTAAGTTTTGGGATTATAAAGCAGATGGTACTTATATATGCCGTCAATGTAATGCAAAGCTTTTTGAATCTAGTGCAAAGTTCGATAGTGGCACTGGCTGGCCAAGTTTTGATGATGCAATAGAAAATGCAGTAAAAGAGATACCAGATAGCGATGGAAGACGCACAGAGATAGTTTGTGCAAATTGTGGTGGACACTTAGGGCATGTTTTTAAAGGCGAAGGCTTTACCCCAAAAAACATAAGGCACTGTGTAAACTCTATATCTTTAGATTTTATTGCAAAATAAGAGGCTTAT
>CAZCOI010000253.1:0-2127 GCA_964500335.1 uncultured Nitratifractor sp. | reverse complement strand
TTTCTCGCTAAATTCGTAACATTTTCTCGCTAAAGTATTTTTTAAAAGCCCTAATTTTAGGGCTTTTAAATACTTTTTCACATAACTATAACTATTCTTTACTAATATTTTTTATAATAAAGGGTAAAAAAAAGAGCAATTTTAGAGCAAAAAAGGCGATTTTTAAGTTTCAATTAATAAATAGGAGAACGAGCAAGCTCTCTTTTTATTAATTATGATTGGAAACAGTGCAGTGGCTCTGTTTTTTGATTATGTTATGTGCTGTTTAGGAGAGACACTCAAACAAACTTTTAAAAGATTTATATAACTTGAGTAATCATATCCCGATGCAGCATAACCGTTGAATTTTTAAGATAACGAGCAAGCTCTCTTTTTATATCGGTTTAGCTGCGCTGCTAAATGCAATATAAATATATTTGTAGATTTATATTATGTACATTGAGTACAGTTAGTTCTATATTATCAAATATAGTAAGAAAAATATGTATTTGCACAATAATTGTGCAAATACTAAAAAAACATAAACGCACTAAATTTAATTAAGAAGCTTTTAGAGTAGTTTTGTATGTATTTTTGATTTAAAGACGAAAATAGAGCATATAGGCATATAAAAAAGCTATTTAAAAGATTTATGAAAGATTTTTTAAAAGTAAATTGACAATATAATCTTGCATAGTTATATTATTCTCTACACAAAAAAATTTTAATTTCTGCTTGAGAGAAGAATCAAGATAAAGTTGCAAAAGTTTTTTTTCTTTTTTCTGTTTTTCACGAAACCTCTTAACTCTTAAGGGCATAGTATAATCAACTCTTTTTCTTTTGTAAATTAAGTTATATTGTTTTAATAATATTTTAAAAATTTTTTTATTGTTTTTCTCAGATAAAATATATTTTATATCTTGTTTGGAAATAGCCGAGAGTGTTTGCTCATTTAAAGTTATATTATACATTTGTAAAGATATTTTATATAATCTTTTTTGTAAAGAATTCATAGATAAACCGTTACATTGTAACCAAGGCTAAGATTGTTTAGTATAGACACAAGAGCGAAACTAAACATACTTAGAACCCGCGACAAGTCGCAGGACCTAAGTATGTTTAGTTTCGCAGTCGCTACGCGAAAATTAGAGATTAATAAAAAAATCATATCAATTTGCCCTGTACTGATTTTTTTTGAATTACATCAATAGTCATAGATATAGCTTTAGGACGACCAGCGTCAAAATAATCATAATTAGTCTCATAAATAAAGCTAATCTTTGAATTATTATCCAACTCATCTTTAACTGGTCTAAGAATATATCTCTCAATATCATAAAACTTTTTATAATTAGTTCCGAAAAAAGAATTAAACTCGTGCAACTCAAATGTTTTACGCTTAGAAACATCTTTACTATATTGACTAATACGATATAAAAGAGGTAAAAATTTAAGAGTATGTTTGGATCTAAATTTCATTAATGATTTAATATCAATCATAGAATAATTACGCTTAACATCAATTATCTGATAAGCTATTTTAACAAATATTTTTAATTCAATAATATGTTTTCCATAAATAAACTTATAGTAAGGAAGCAAACTAACGCCTATCTCTGTATCATCAGAATTATCAATAAAAGATACACTAGTTTGCTGCATAGATTTAATATTACGCTTTATATCTGGTAAACTCATTTCAGTATATTTAAGCATATCACGAGTATCAATTTTTATAGTTATAAGAGTATCTTTTTCAAGTTTATAAAGATTTTCAATAGTTTCTATTGCACCAGAAAGATAATAAATAGTTTTAAGAGCTCCAACTGTATTTTTTTGTATAGCACACTCTATGAAAGTATTAGATATTTTTTGATGAACTTTAGATTTTGAAGCCTGAAGCTTTTGATTTTTAAGTTTTGAAATATTATGAGGAGAAGGTATCATTTTAAAATCCTTTTAGAGAGTATAAATATATTTTAGAGAGTAGTATATCATATCTCTCTTTAAAATTATAGAGAGTATATAGAAGATTTACTCTCCAATACTAACATTTTCTCGCTAAATTCGTAACATTTTCTCGCTAAATTCGTAACATTTTCTCGCTAAAGTATTTTTTAAAAGCCCTAATTTTAGGGCTTTTAAATA
>CAZCOI010000252.1:0-2088 GCA_964500335.1 uncultured Nitratifractor sp. | reverse complement strand
TATTAAGATAACATCTGCTCTTTTATGTAGCATATGATTATCATCTAACATCTTTACAAAATGAGTTGGCACACCTTTATTCTCTAAATACTCAAATAGTATTGTAGATATCTTATTATTTAGCGCCCCTTTGCCCTCTTGGCTATCTTTTTTCTCGCCATTAAAAGCTGTTAGAGAGTCTTTAAACTCAGATATTAAAAGCTCATTATCATTTGTTGTCCAAATCTTTTTTGCTTTGCCCTCATATAGTAAATCGCACTTTTCCACCTATTTTCCTTCTTTTAAGATTAAAACTTTTAATATATCAACAGCACTCTTTAGCTGAGCATCTTTGTAGATATCCTCTTTTGTAATAACTTTTTTCTTCTTTTTATCTTTGCTGTTATTGGTTTCTTTTGTGTTGTTGTTCTCTTTTGTATTTGTAGAGTTGTTATCAACTTTTGCCAATTCGCTCTTTAGATGCTCTTTTAACTCAGCCTCTTTTAGAGTAAACTCATCCTCTTTTTTCTTGGTAGCTTCGCCCGGATATACTATAATATCTGGTTCTACACCCTTATTTTGTATAGTTCTTCCACTTGGCAGATAATATCTGGCAACTGTTAGTTTAATACCCTCTTTTTCGTCAAGTGGCACAACAATTTGCACACTACCTTTTCCAAAGGTCTTCTCGCCAACAACTATTGCTCTTTTATGATCTTGCATAGCACCACTAACAATCTCGCTAGCACTTGCACTACCGCCATTTACCAAAATTGTCATAGGTATTTTTGAATATTTGCCATCGCTATGAGCATTGTATACTACATTTTCACTCTTGTCTCTACCTTTTTGGCTAACTAAAATACCTTTGTTTATAAACATATCAAGCAATCCGGTAGCTTGGCTCAAAAGCCCACCAGGATTGTTACGAAGATCTATAACTACACCTTTTGCATCTGGATTTTGGCTTAATACTTTGCTAACACCATCAACAACTTTTGAATCAAATGATGAAATCTGAATATATAAAATTTTCTCTTTTTTCTTATCGTCTAAGTAGATAAACTTATGCTTAACCGATTGAATCTTTATGATATCTCTAATAATTTTTACTTTTAGAGGCTTGCTCTCGCCTTTTCTAACAATTGTTAGAGTAATCTTTGTCTTTGGCTTGCCACGCATTAGATTTACAGCTTCATCTATTGTCATACCAAGAGTTGATTTATCATCAATCTTTAAGATAATATCACCAGCTTTTATTCCAGCTCTTTTTGCTGGAGTATCATCAATTGGTGCAATTACAGTAAGAGCACCTTTTTTCATACCAATTACAATACCAAGTCCACCAAATTCGCCTTTTGTTTGAACATTTAGATCTTTAAATGCCTTCTCATCAAGAAAAGCAGAGTGAGCATCTAGGTTGCTTAAAAGCCCTTTGATAGCTTTGTTTATAATTGTAGTAGAGTTTAGCTCTTCTACATACTGATCTTCAACCAAATTTAAAACTCTTGTAAATTTTAGATAAGCTTGAAGTTTGTCATCTTTTGTGCTATTTTTCGCATTTAGAGAAGAAGTAGCAAACATTAAAGAGGCTGTAGTTGCTACAAAAGCGCTTAGTATAATCTTTCTGTTTTTTTGAAACATAATCGCAAATTCCTTGCCTTAATTTTGGTTAATATTTTATTTAAATCTCACTTAAAAAGCGATTATTTAAAGAAATAGCAAAGATATAATATACTATTTTTAGAGATTATTTGTGTAATTGCAACTTAGATTGCAAAAAATTGCAAAAAATTACGGTAAAGTTATACTAAGTTTTTAAACAAGGAGAATAAAATGAGTAATATTTTAGAGAAATTAACACATCAAATGACACAAACTATAGAGTCTGGATTATCTTTAGCACTGCATAATAAAAATCCAGAAGTTGAGCCAATTCATCTAGTTTGGGCGCAACTTACAAATAGTGGCTCAATATTAAACCAAGTATTAAATAAGATGAATATCGATAAAGCCGCTATAGAGTTAGATGTAAGTTCACAAGCAAAAAAATTGCCAACTGCTTCTAGCGTGACAAAAGAGAGTATTAGATTATCTCAAAATACAATA
>CAZCOI010000251.1:0-7354 GCA_964500335.1 uncultured Nitratifractor sp. | reverse complement strand
GTAGCTTTTTTCTCGTTCGCATCAAAATGCGGTTCGGCATTTGGAACATACAAGCTTAAAAGATATGCCGTTACTACCCAGCCTATAAATGATGCCGGGAAAAGGTATAAAAATTCGGTAAATTCGCCTTTTCCTGCAATCCAAACCATTAAAGTGGTTATATCTCCAAACGGACTCCAAGCCCCGCCCGCATTTGCCGCAACTACAATATTAATGGCTCCGGGAACCAAAAAGTTTTTATTCTCTTTATCTATTGTAATTAATACGGTAGATAAAATTAAAGCAGTTGTTAAGTTATCAGCAACCGGAGAGATAAAAAATGCCAAAACCCCAGTAATCCAAAATAGCTTTTTATAACTATAACCTTTTGAAACAAGATTGTATCTTAAGGTGCTAAATACACCCCTATCTATCATTGCCTCGATATAAGTCATAGCAACATATAAGAAAAAGAAGATTTCCGCAATCTCAACAATTAGCTTTTCTATCTCTTCTTCTAATATATGCCCATCAAGCCCATTTATTGCAAAATAAACCCCAATTAACATAAAAATAGATGTTCCTGTTAAAAGAGCCGGTTTTGCTTTGTTTATATGATATTTATCTTCACTTGCAATAAAATAGTATCCTACGACAAATATAATTAAAGATATTATTCCAACCCATGTTGTGGTTAAATGTAAATCGTGCATTTACGCTCCTAATTTTTTTGTTATATCTTACCATATTACTCTAAGCATTTAGGATAATTTAAAATAAATATTAACAAATAAAATATAAGTAGTAATAAATTGTAATAGTTTTATTAATATTAAAAAATATCTTTAAGGTTAATATATTTTATTTCTCCATTTTTTATAATTGCAACTTCTTTGTTACAGGCAAAAGATGGCATTGCATAGTAGTTTTGAATAATTTTTCCTTGATGGTAGTGTCCTTCTATTATAATATCGTAATTGTTATATTTTTTTATGTTATTGATATATTTTTTAAAGTTTGGTAATTTTTTGCAAATTGACTTTTTTTGCATACTTTTTAGCTTATTTTTTGCAATTTTGTCTGGTAATATCTTTAGTATAATTGGATTCCTAATAACTTTTGTGTATATTTTATAAATTATTGGCGTATTGAATTTATCACCATGAGATATAGCTACTTTTTTATTATTTAAAGTTGTAATATATGGCTGATTATTTATAGGAATAATTTTTATATTTTTAAAAAGTGGTTTTAGATAAAAATCGTGATTTCCCTCTAAATAGATAACATCAATATCTTTAGCAATAGCATTTAGCTTATCTATCTCTTTTTTAAATCTCTTTTTTAAGTATGGACTATTTCCTACTAAAAGATCAAATATATCACCTACTAAAATTAGTTGAGTTATTTTAATTTTTTTTAATAATATAGCATCTAGTAGTTTTATAAATTGCTCTTTTTGATGGTTTGGGTAGTGGGCATCTGCAATAAGCAAAGCCCCCTCTTTTAGTTTATGGTACATATGCAATAGTTGGTAATCCTAATTTTTCATCTAAATCTAGCATTATATTTGCAGATGCTAATGCTTGTGAGCTAGCACCTCTTAAAAGATTATCTATTGCGCTAGAAACAAATAAAGAGTTACTATTTTTTTGTGCAAAAATATCACAAAAGTGAGTTCCTGCAACATCTTTAACATTTACAGGAGTCTCTCTTACTCTTATAAATGCTTCATCTTTATAGTGATTTTTTAAAATTTCAATTGGGTTGATATCTTTTTTAAGTACACCATATATACTTACTAATTCACCTCTAGTAATTGGTATTAGGTGGGGTACAAAATTTATATGAAAATCTTTATTATATATCTTTGTTATCTTCTCTTTTATCTCTGGTGCATGGCGATGTTTTAGAGGATTGTAAGCAAAAATATTTTCATTAATTGTTACAAAATGTGTAGTTTGGCTCAATTTTTTGCCAGCACCACTTACTCCACTTTTTGCATCTATAAAAATTGGATAATTTTCATCTAAATATGGAATAAAAGGTAAAAGTCCAAGTAGAGTTGCTGTTGGGTAACAGCCAGGAGAGGCTGTAATTTTTGCTTTTTTTATCTCTTCTCTAAAATACTCTATTAATCCATAAGCTGAGTATTTAAGATTCTCTTTATCTTCATGAGGGCAATAGGTACTCTCATAAGTTTGTAAATCTAAACGATAATCTGCTGATAAATCTACAACTTTTACTCCATAATCTATTAGCTCTTTAGCTATAGACATTGCAGTTTTATGTGGTAGTGCTAAAAATACTAAATCGCATATATTTGCAATTTTTTTAGCATCTACAATATCTACATTTTGATGGTAGATATCTTTTAATGAAGGATGAAGCTCTTGTATTGTTGTATCTCCACTGCTTGTTGCAAGATATGTAATATTAAGCTTTGGATGATTAATTATAAGCTTTACAAGCTCTAAGCCTGTATAGCCGCTAACACCAACTATTGCTACATTTTTTTGCATTTTAAAGCTCTATTGGAACATATTTTATCTCTTCGATATCGAAGCGTTTAAGCCCAGATGGTAAATTTATCTCAATCTCATCACCCTCCTCTTTACCTAAAAGTGCTTTTGCCATTGGTGAAACAATAGAGATTAATCCTTTTGATGGATTTGACTCTTGCACACCAACAATTGTATATGTTATCTCCTCATCTGTATCTTGGTCTGTTAAAACTACTGTTGAGCCAAAACTTACTCTTTGATGAGCCAACTTAGAAGGATCTATAACTTGAGCTCTAGCAATTATATCTTGAAGTTCAATTATTCTAGCTTCCATTAAGCCTTGATGCTCTTTTGCAGAGTGATATTCGGCATTCTCTTTTAAATCTCCAAGCTCTCTAGCTTTATCAATAATTTTTGCAATTCTTGCTCTTTCTACACTTTTTAAATGTTCTAACTCTTCTGATAACTTTTTATATGTTACTTCTAACATAGGGACTTTTTCCACTTATATTTCCTTTTTGTAGTAGTTTTTTAGTATTATATCAAAAAAGTTTTATAAGGTGATTTATGAAAAAAACAATCTTAATAACTAATGATGATGGATTTGAATCTAAAGGGTTACATGCTTTAAAAGAGGCACTTGAACCATTAGCTGAAATTATTATAGTTGCACCAACTATAGAAAAATCAGCTTGTGGACACTCATTAACCCTAACAAGACCTTTAAGATTTATTGAGTTAGAGAAAAATTTTTATAAATTAGATGATGGTACACCAAGTGATTGTATATTTTTATCTTTAACAAAACTTTTTAAAAACAAAAAACCAGATTTAGTAGTAAGCGGTATAAATATAGGTGCAAATTTAGGTGAAGATATTACATACTCAGGTACAGCTTCTGCGGCTATGGAAGCAGTGCTTCAAGGCATACCAGCAGTTGCAATTTCACAAGTTTGCAAAGATAGTTGTAAAGATGTAATTGATAGTCTAAATTGGGAGTTGGCAAAAAAAGTTGCAAAAGATGTTGTAACAAAAATTTTAAATAGTGGTTATCCTTTAGATGATAGAAAATTTTTAAATATTAATGTTCCACCAATTGATATAAAAGATTACAAAGGGGTTAAAATTACCCATGCAGGAAGACGGGAATATGGTTTTGATGCAGAGGTTCATATAAATCCAAGAGGGTTAGAGTATTATTGGATTGGTTTACCAAAAATAGAGTGGAAAAAAACAACCAATCCTTTACATGATTATAGCGATATAGAGGCTATTAGAGATAATTTTGTCTCAATTACTCCAATTCATTTAGATATGACTCATTATAATAGCATAAAAAGATTAGAAGAGTGGATATGAGATATATAAGATGCAAAGAGCTCTTTGGTGAAAATTTTTCTAAAATTATATCAGCAAAAATTTTACTTTTGGGAGTTGGCGGGGTTGGAAGTTATGCTTTAGATTGTTTATATAGAAGTGGAATTAAAAATATAACTATTGTAGATTATGATATTTATGATAAGAGTAATTTAAATAGGCAAATAGGAAGTGAACACGGTATTGGTAAATCTAAAGTAAAAACTTTAAAAGAGCTATATCCAAAAATTAAATATATTGAGCAAAAAATTGATATTAATTGGGTTAATAGTTTTGATTTTGAGCCATATGATATTGTAATAGATGCAATAGATACAACAAAAGTAAAGGTAGAGCTTGCAAAAAAATGCCACAAAAAATTAATTATGTCTTTAGGAAGTGCTAAAAGATATGACTTTAGCAAAATTGAAGTTACCACAATTTTTAAAACTTATGGAGATGCATTAGCTAGAAAGATAAGAAATGAGTTAAAAAAGGTTAAATTTAATAAAAATTTTACAGTTGTTTTTAGTAGTGAAGAGCCTAAAGTTAAAGATAAAGGCTCTTTTGTTGGAGTTACAGGAGCATTTGGGTTAGCAATATGTTCAGAGACGATTAAGAGGTTAATTAATAAATAACAAAATTTTATATCATTAAGTATTTTTAGATATAATATTTAGATTTTTATCCTATATAAAGGTGGAGCATGGGTGATTTGTTTGAAAATAATCTAGTTGAAGATATCAATATAGAAGAGAGCATTAAAGGTAGCTATCTTGACTACTCAATGAGCGTAATTGTAGGGCGTGCCTTGCCTGATGCTAGAGATGGTCTAAAACCTGTTCATAGAAGAATACTTTATGCTATGAATGAACTTAATCTAACTCATAGAGCCGCATATAAAAAATCTGCTAGGATTGTTGGAGATGTTATAGGTAAATATCATCCTCATGGTGATACAGCAGTATATGATGCACTTGTTAGAATGGCTCAAGAGTTTTCTATGAGAGAGCCTTTAATAGATGGACAAGGAAACTTTGGCTCAATCGATGGTGATAATGCGGCAGCAATGCGTTATACCGAAGCTAGAATGAGCAAAATTGCAGAAGAGCTTTTAAGAGATATTGATAAAGATACAGTTGATTTTATTCCAAACTATGACGATAGCTTAAAAGAGCCAGATGTATTGCCAAGTAGAATTCCAAACCTTTTACTAAATGGCTCAAGTGGTATTGCAGTTGGTATGGCAACAAATATTCCACCTCATAGATTAGATGAATTAATAGATGCTCTTTTAGCATATTTAGATAATAATAAAATAGATATTAATGAAATAATGACTTATATTCAAGGACCAGATTTTCCAACAGGTGGAATTATTTTTGGTAAAAAAGGAATAATTGATGCTTACACAACAGGACGCGGAAGAATAAAAGTTAGAGCAAAAACACATATTGAGCAAAAAAGAAATAGAGAGGTAATTGTAATTGATGAATTGCCTTATCAAGTAAATAAAGCAAAGCTTATAGAAAATATTGCTACATTAGTTAGAGAAAAACAGATAGATGGAATTAGTGAAATTAGAGATGAGTCAGATAGAGATGGAATAAGAGTTGTAATTGAACTTAAAAAAGATGCTATGAGTGAGATTATTTTAAATAACTTATATAAATCTACTCAATTACAAATCACTTTTGGAATTATAATGCTCTCTATTGTAAATAAAGAGCCAAAAATTTTAAATCTTTTCTCTATGTTAGATATTTTCTTAAAGCATAGAAGAACGGTAATTATTAGAAGAACTATTTTTGAACTTGAAAAAGCAAGAGCTAGAGCTCATATTTTAGAGGGCTTAAAAATTGCTGTAGATAATATTGATGAAGTTATAAAAATTATTCGTGCAAGTGCAAATGACGAAGAGGCAAGAGAGAATTTAAAAAGTAGATTTGAGCTAAGCGAGGTACAAGCTAGAGCTATTTTAGAAATGAGATTACGCCGTTTAACAGGGCTTGAAATTGAGAAAATTGAGAGTGAATTAAAAGAGCTTTTAGAGCTTATTGAAGAGCTACAAGCAATCTTAAAGAGTGAAGATAAAATTAATGGAATCATTAAAGATGAGCTATTAGAGATAAAATCTAACTATAGCTCAAAAAGAAGAACCCAAATTGTAGAAGATTATGACGATATTGATATAGAAGATTTAATTCCAAATGAACCAATGGTTGTTACAATTACTCATAGAGGATATATTAAAAGAGTACCTGTAAAACAGTATGAAAGACAAAATCGTGGTGGTAAAGGTAAAATTGCAGTTACAACATATGAAGATGATTTTATTGAGATGTTCTTTACATCAAATACTCATGATACACTAATGTTTATCACTGATCGTGGGCAGTTATATTGGCTAAAGGTGTATAAAATTCCAGAAGGAAGTAGAACAGCCAAAGGTAAAGCGGTTGTTAATTTAATAAATCTTCAGCCTGGTGAAAAAATAAAAGCTATAATTCCTACTACAGATTTTGACAGCTCTAAATCTTTAGTATTCTTTACAAAAAATGGTATTGTTAAAAGAACAAAACTAAGTGAATACTCAAATATTAGAAGCAATGGCGTTAGAGCTATCAATTTAGATGAAGATGATGAAATTATTACAGCAGAAATTATTACACCAGAGACAAAATGGCTATTTATGGTAACACAAAAAGGTCAATGTATTAGATTTAAAGTAGATGATGTTAGAGAGATAGGCCGTGTTGGTAGAGGTGTTACAGGAATTAAATTTAAAATTGAAAATGATTGTGTTTGCTCTGCTACAACTATTAACGATGAAGAAGAGGAACTTTTAATTGTTAGTCAAAAAGGTTTAGGTAAAAGAACAACAGCTAGCGAATATAGAGAACAAGCTCGTGCAGGAAAGGGTGTAATTGCTATGAAACTTACTCCAAAAACTGGAGATATAATTGGAACTGTAATTGTTGAAGATGATAAAGATTTAATGAGTTTAACAAGTATTGGTAAGATGATAAGAGTAGATATGCAACAAATTAGAAAAGCTGGTAGAAATACTAGTGGAGTTAAGGTTGTTAGTGTTGAAGGTAAAGATGGCGTTGTAAGTATTGCAAAATGTCCAAAAGATAAAGTTGAAGATGAAAATAGCCAAAATCAAGAGGAGAGTGAAAATAATGAGTAGATTGTATAATATTGCTGTTGTTGGAGCTAGTGGAGCTGTTGGAGAAGAGATTTTTAGAATTTTAGAAGAACAAAATTTTCCGGTTGGGAATATTTTGCCATTAGCAAGTGCTAGAAGTGTAGGAATTGAGATTGAATGTTGTGGTAAAAAATATAAAATAGAAGAGCTAACCGAGGATGTATTTGAAGGAAGAGATATTGATATTGCTTTTTTTAGTGCAGGTGGAAGTATTAGTGCAAAATATGCAAAATATGCTGTAGAAGCTGGAGCTGTAGTAATTGATAATACAAGCCATTTTAGAATGGATCCTGATGTTCCTTTA
>CAZCOI010000250.1:0-2998 GCA_964500335.1 uncultured Nitratifractor sp. | reverse complement strand
AGTCTCTAACAAAAAAACATCAACCCCGCCGTCAATTAACCCAAGAGCCGTCTCTTTATACCCGGCAAACATTTCATCATACTCTATATGCCCAAGGCTTGGTAGCTTGGTTCCTGGACCAATAGAGCCAAGCACAAAACGAGGCTTATTTGGCGTAGAGTATTTATTGCAAATCTCTTTTACAATTTGCGCACCTTTTTTAGATAGCTCGTAGCATCTATGCCCCATATCGTATTCGTCAAGCACCCAAGGCATTGCACCAAAAGTGTTTGTTTTAATAAAATCTGCCCCAGCTTTTGCATATGCGTTATGAATTTTTTGCATAATTTGGGGCGCTGTTGCGTTAAGTAGTTCGTTGCATCCTTCTTGCAAATTGCCTTTATCGTCAATCCACGCATCTTTTGGAATTTTTTGCGCCTGAATTTGCGTACCCGTTGCCCCATCTATTACTAAAATTCTTTCTTTTATTAAATCCTTTATAATGCTTTTAATATCTCTTGCCACAATCTTGCCTTGCTTTAAAATTAACGCTATTTTAGCAAAATTATCATTTAGTTATGATGGTGGTTGCGTATTGGCATATTTGGGTAGCTTTAGGTAAAAATAAAAAATTATGATATAATACGTTTATACATCACTACATAAAGAGGTAATAATGCATAGATTAAATTTAACTATTGATGAAGAGTTATACGAACAAGCAAGAGCAGTTAGTTTTATAGAGAAAAAATCTATTTCTCAAATAGTTAGAGAAAGCCTAAAAGAGTATCTTAACAAAAACTCTAAAACTAAACAACAAGCTACACTAATATTAGAAGCAGATGATGAAAAAGAGATTTTATCGATATTAAAAAATGATGAATTTATCTCAAGTGACGAGTTTAAAAAAAAATATAATTTATGAAAATTTTATACTCAAAAACATTTGAAAAGAAGTTTGCAAAATACGATAAAAAACTTCAACAAAAAATATTTAACGCAATAGAACA
The DNA here is from genome assembly GCA_964500335.1 of uncultured Nitratifractor sp. Lineage (GTDB taxonomy): Bacteria > Campylobacterota > Campylobacteria > Campylobacterales > Sulfurovaceae > JAADEQ01. The sequence continues at coordinate 2,009 of CAZCOI010000250.1, read as the reverse complement.
ATTACCTAAAGGCGATGTAAAAAGATTAACAGGTAATAATGTGCCTCCTATTTATAGATTAAGAGTATCAAAATATAGAATTTTATTTTATATAAACGAAACTCAAATACAAATATTAAAAATAGATAGCAGAGGAGATGTTTATAAATAAAAGTTTACAAATTATAAGCTTTAGGATGTAAGATATATGAAAGTCTCTTTTTAAGTTTTTTATAAAGTAAAAAATTAGGTTATTCCCAATATCCTTATTTGAAATGTGTAAGAGGTTATTAACATATTTATATCTAACTCGATATAATAAAAAGTTTGTACTTTACAGCTTTAATTTTATATTCTTATTTTGTAAGCTTAAAGGTGACTTTTAGTCTAATTATCTCTATTTAAGTTTATTGTGTTGGACTTATAATAATGCTATTAGTCTAATGCATAATACAAAAGGGTAAAAATGAAAACAATATTAGATAATGATAAAAGGCTATATCTTTTCTTCGCTTTCAATGTCTAATTGAAATAGTATATAAACTTTCGTAAAAATATCTACACCAAAAGTAAGCCACCTACAGTTAATGCTTAAAGTTTACTATAAGCAACAATTTAATATAATTTTGTTGTTTGCAATATATAAAAGGTTTTATAATGGTAGAGAGATTATTTAAAAAATATCAATATATTAATAAAAAGATATTGAGTATTAAATATAAAAGATACTTTTTTGATATAGTTGATTTTAAAGAGAGGCTAATAGGAATTATCGGTGCAAGAGGGGTTGGAAAAACCACTTTTTTGCTTCAATATTTAGAGGCTCTTGATATAGGGGAGGAAAAAAAGTTATATTTTAGTGTAGATAGCGTTATAAGAGAAAATATAACACTCTTTGATATTGCAGAAGAGTTTGCTTTGCTTGGTGGCAAAGTGCTTGTGATTGATAAAATTCATAAATATAAAGATTTTGAAATAGAGCTAAAAGAGATATATGATTTTTTAGATATAAAAGTTATTTTTAGCGGTAGTAGCGCTATTGTTTTAGAGCATAAAAAAGCAGATTTAAGCAGAAGAGCGGTTATTTACAATGTAAAAGGGCTTAGTTTTAGAGAGTTTTTAGAGTTAAAATTAAATAAAAAGTTCGCTAAATATCAATTAGCCGATATTTTAACAAATCATATGGAAATTGCAAAAAAAATAACAATGCAAATAAAGCCTATAGAGCATTTTAAAGAGTATTTGAAGGTGGGATATTATCCTTTTTATTTTGAGTTTCCAAATACTTATTATATTAAGCTTGAAGAGACTATAAACACTGTAGTAGAGAGCGATTTGCCCCAAATTTTTAATATCGAGCCAAGCAACATTGCCAAATTAAAACAGCTTATCGCTTATATTTGCAACTCTAAACCCTATGAGTTGAATTTAACGAATTTAGCATCTAAAATAGGAATAAACAGAAAAACTTTGTATTTATATATACACTATCTTACTCTTGGCAATATATTTTTAAAAGTTTTGCCAAAAGCAAAAGGTGATGCGATTTTTTCTAAACCCTCAAAGCTATATTTAAATAATACGAATTTAAATTATGCATATTGCCAAAGCCAAGATATAGGAACTTTGCGAGAGAGCTTTTTTGTAAATCAGATGGATAAAATTTATAAAATAGAGTATTCTAAAATAGGCGATTTTATTTTAGAAGATAAATATATTGTAGAAATCGGCGGGAAAAATAAAAGTTATAAACAGATTAAAGATATTAATAATAGCTTTGTAGTAGCTGATGATATAGAAATTGGCTTTGGTAATAAAATACCTTTGTGGCTTTTTGGGTTTTTGTATTAAGAGGTTGTATAATATGTTTTTGAGCTTTAGTGTGTATTTTTAAGCTTTGAGCTTGGGAATGACAGCAAAACTATCTCTTTTATCTTTATTTTTGATATTTTTGCCCCATAAGTTTAGAAGCAAATTTTAAAGATGCTTTTATATCTTCTTTTGTTAAGGTTGGATAGTGTTTTAATATC
>CAZCOI010000249.1:0-9959 GCA_964500335.1 uncultured Nitratifractor sp. | reverse complement strand
TGTTTTGAAACATTTTAAAGCATTGATTAATAAACTCAATCATGCTAGTAAGAACCAAACAACCATTGTTTTGTCCTCGGGCTTTGCCCTGTGGGGCGAATTTTGCTGCGCAAAATGCGCGAAATTTTGAAGATTTTAGTGTTGAGAGTTCAGAGTTAAGGATTTAGTTTAAAAAGCATTGTTAGCTTACAGCTTATTGCTTACTACTTATTGCTTATTGCTTATAACTTTTAGCTTTTAGCTTTTTATAATTTAAACCTCATATTATCAATACTAATTCTTAATATTTTGTATCTTTAATTTAATTCATTTAAAAATGTATTAAAATCTGCATCACTTGGCATACGCCAATTTGCTCTAGGGCTTAAGCTAATTGTTCCTACCATTACACCATCTGGCATGCAGTTTCTTTTAAACTGCTGAGTAAAGAAACGCTTTATAAATAGCTTTAACCATTTTTTTATAGTATCAGTATCATACTTATCTTTAAAAGCAATTGAGGCGATAAATAGTATCTTTTTAGGACTAAAACCTTCTCTTATAAAATGATATAAAAAGAAATCGTGCAATTCATATGGACCTATTATATCTTCTGTAACTTGTGTAATTTGCCCATTTTTATTTGGTAAAAGCTCTGGGCTAACAGGAGTATTTAAAATATCTTCTAAAACCTCTTTTAGCTCACCTTTAGCAAAATATTCTATTAAATATCTAATTAAAGTTTTTGGAATACCACTATTTAAACCATACATACTCATATGGTCACCATTATATGTACTCCATCCAAGTGCTATTTCGCTTAAATCACCTGTTCCTATAACTAAACCCCCAAGCTTATTTGCACTATTCATTAAAATAGATGTTCTTGCTCTTGCTTGTACATTTTCGTAAGTTACATCGTGTATATTAATATCATGTTTTATTGCTAAAAATTCATTTTTTGCAATATCTTTAATATCTACCTCTTTAAGAGTAACATTTAATATTTTACAAAGTTTTTTTGCATTATTTAAAGTTCTGCTCGTTGTCCCAAAACCTGGCATTGTATAGCATATTATATCTTTAGTATCCCATTTTGCAATTTCAAAAGCTTTATGGGTACTCAGCAAAGCTAAAGTAGAATCAAGCCCTCCGCTAATTCCAATAACTGCTCTTTTTATATTTGCTTGTTTCATTCTGCGAATTAGAGCATATGCTTGAATATCTGTAATCTCTTTTGATCTTTTTTCTTTTTCATCATTAGCTTTTGGTACAAATGGATATTTATTATAAAATCTATCTATTTTAGAAGGTTCTTTTGTTTTAAGGTTAATAACTCTAATAGATTTTTTTCTTGCTTGGTTATATGATGTATCTAAATATCTAATATTACTAACTCTTTGAAGATCAACAGTTGTAATTAAAAGCTTGCTATCTAAGCTTAAAGTATTATCTTGCTTTAACACTCTTCCATACTCTGCAATTATTAAATCTCCGCTAAATATGGTATCGCTTCCACTCTCACCTATAGAGCTAGAGGCATAAGCATAAGCACAAACTAATCTAGCACTTTGAGTTCTAACTAACTCTTCTCTGTAATCTCCTTTGCCTACAATTTCATTGCTTGCACTTAAATTTAATATTAAATTTGCTCCATTACTTGCCATATGGTTACTTGGAGGTGTAACTGCCCATAAATCTTCGCAAATTTCTATGCCAAATAGCATATCTTTATTGTCACTAAATAGTAAATCTACTCCAAATGGCACTTCGAAATTTAAGATATTAATTTTCTCTTTTACTATATCTTTACCACTATTAAAGTGTCTTAATTCATAAAACTCTTGCTTATTTGGAATATAACTTTTTGGTACTGCTCCTAAAATTTTACCACTTTGTAAAACTATAGCACAATTATATAACCTATTAAAAAATTTTAGCGCTACTCCTAAAACAATAATAGTATCTAGCTCTTTTGTTTCATTTAAAATTAAATTTAGTGCCTCTTCTTGAGCAGTATATAAAGAGTTTTGAAAAAATAGATCTCCAGCGCTATAACCAATTAAACTTAGTTCTGGAAATAGTATTATAGAAGCCGAGTTTGCTTTTTTAGTTAAGTTTATTATCTCTTTAGCATTCTCTATTGGATTTGCAAGTTTAAGGTTAGAAGATGCTACTGCAATATTATAAAAACCAAACATTAAAAACCTTTTGCTAAAAGTAGGGCAGTGCTATTAGCACTTACCTGATAGTAGATAATCTGTTGCACTTATAATATATGGATTAGATTTATTATTTCTATTATAAACAATATAGAAATTTCTATCCATTGTGATGCCTTTTATTCTTGATTGATATAATTTTTTAGTATTAACCTCTTGAGCAATTGAATATTTTGAAATAATTGAAACCATTGGTCTTTCAAGATTTTGTTTACTTCTTAAAATTGTATTAAGTAGAGCTGTTGAACTATTAACTTCTGATACAACATTAAAATCTTTACAAGAGACATTTATAGTTTCAAACTTCTCTTGAATAACTTTGCGTGTGTGGCTTCCTGGCTCTCTACATACCCAATCAAAGTTATATAAATCTTCAATATTTACAGTTCTTGGAAGCGGAGTATTACTAAATAGTACTAACTCATCTTCTAACCAGTTTCTATATACAATCTCTTCATCATATATTGGGGCTTCAATTAGTCCCATATCTAAAGCTCTTTCTTTAATTTTTTCTACAATTACTTTGCTTACTTCTATGGTTAAGTTTACATCATTTCCAATTGTCTCTTTAATGCCCATCATACAATCGCCTGGAACTATATAGTTTCCAATTGTAAAAGATGCACCTAAATTAAAAGTTATATCTTTATTTATGATTTTTAATATTTGGTTTTCTGCATTAAAAACTGCATTTTCTAAATCAACAGCAATTTTATATAACTCTTCACCTGTTGAAGTTAGTTTTATACCACTTTTTTTTCTCTCTATAAGCTTAGTATCTAAATATTGTTCAAGATACTTTATCTGCTGAGTAACTGCTGGCTGAGATACTCCAAGTTTTGCAGATGCCTTTGAGAAGCCTCTTTCCCTTACCACAATCAAAAATGTCTCTAACTTTGAAAAATCTTTTAACAAAACATCCCCCTACACTAAATACACAAATTATGTTATAATTAAAAGTAATTATAAACTGTTAATATTCTAGCATAAAGATTACTAATATTCTCTTATTCATTTCATTAAGTCATATAATAAGTTAAAGTTATATGTAAAAAGTGATACTATTTTAAACACTTATTGATTTTTAACAAAATTAAATGTATAATATTATAAATATAAAGAAAAGAGTATATATGTTAGATGAGTTAAACAAAAGCCAAAAAGAAGCCGCTACACATATTGATGGACCGCTTTTAATTTTAGCTGGAGCTGGAAGCGGTAAAACTAAAACATTAACTACTAGATTAGCTTATTTAATAGGAGAAGTTGGTATAGACCCTATAAATACTCTTACGCTTACTTTTACTAACAAAGCCGCTTCCGAAATGAGACAAAGAGCTTTAAATTTAATTGATAGCAATAGTTACCAAACAATGCCGCTTTTATGTACTTTTCATAAATTTGGACTAATATTTTTAAAACTTTATATTGATAGATTAAATAGAAAAAATAGCTTTAATATTATTGATACAGATGACCAAAAAAGAATTATTAAAAATATATGCAAAGATTTAAAAATAGACTTACAAACCTCTTTTTTAGTAAATGAGATATCTAAATATAAAAATATTTTATTAGAGCCTCAAGAGGTTTTAGAAAAAGCAGAACTTTCCGATTATAAAAAAGCGGCAAAAGTATATAAAGAGTACCAAAAAAGGCTTTTAGAAAATAATTTAGTAGATTTTGACGACCTTTTAGCACTAACTTATAAAATATTATTAAATGATGATGAGCTTAGAAAAGAGATTAGCAATAAATATCAATATATAATGGTAGATGAGTATCAAGATACTAATGAACTTCAATATCAACTTTTAAAGCTACTTGCAAGTGAACATAATAATATTTGTGTAGTTGGAGATGATGACCAAAGTATTTATGGCTGGAGAGGTGCAAATATTAGAAATATTTTAGAGTTTCATAACCACTTTGAGGATGCTAAAGTTATAAAATTAGAGATAAATTATCGCTCAACTCAACAAATTTTAGATGCGGCAAATACTTTAATAGAGCATAATCGTAAAAGACTTGGTAAAAAGTTAAAAAGTTATATAGGTGATGGTGAAGATGTACAGCTACAACACTCTATAGATGAAGTTTATGAAGCAAATACAATTGCAAAAAAGATTAAAGAGCTAATAAATAGCGGTGTAAATCCAAATGAAATAGCAGTGCTTTATAGAATAAATGCTTTGTCTCGTTCGCTTGAAGAGGGTTTTAGCAAAGCTGGTCTTGCTTTTAAAATGATTGGTGGAATTAGATTTTATGAAAGAGCAGAGATTAAAGATATAATTAGCTATTTAAGATTAATTAGCAATAGTGATGATGATTTTTCACTTCTAAGAATTATAAATAAACCCAAAAGAGGAATTGGAGCAAAATCTCTTGAAAAGATAAAAGCATTTGCAGAGAGTAAAAATAGTTCAATTTTTAGCGCTTTAAGCAGTGCTACTGATGAAGAGCTATCAAAAATTGTTAGCAAAAAATCTATTAATTCAATTAAAGATTTTATAAATATTATTAATACTTTAAAAGATGAAAGCAGTAATCTTGAAGAAATGATTACAATATTTGACCAAATCACAGGATTAAGAGAATACTATGAAGGTATGATTGATGGATTTGAAAGAGTATTAAATATGGATGAATTTTATGGCTATTTTAGAGATGCAATATATAAAGATGAAGAGCTTACACTTGAGCAGTTTTTATCTGATATAACTTTGCAGAGTGACCAAGACCAAGTAGATACACAAGCAATTAATATTATGAGTGTACACGCAAGCAAAGGACTTGAGTTTGAATATTTATTTGTTATTGGTATGGAAGAGGAGTTTTTTCCTTTAATTAGCGAAACTACAGATATGGAAGAGGAAAGACGCCTAGCTTATGTTGCATTTACTAGGGCAAAAAAGCTTTTAACACTATGCTATATAGATAGCAGATTTTATAGAGGACAAAGAAAAAGTGTTAAAAAAAGTCGCTTTTTAGGAGAAGCTGGCTTAATTAAAAATAGTAGTTTAAAACTTACAAAAAATGCTGAATATAAAAGAGGCGATTTAGTAAAACATAAAATTTTTGGAATTGGTAGAGTACAAGAGGTAACAAAAAGTGGTAAAGAGTATAAATTAAAAATAAACTTTGGCGGAAATAAAAAAGAGATTATGAGCTCTTTTGTGGAACCTGCAGTTTAATGAATAGACTTTTTGTAGTTAATAAACCAATTTTTGTATCTTCTAATAACTATATGTATCATATTAAAAGAAAATATGGCACTAAAAAAGTTGGCTTCTCTGGAACGCTAGACCCTTTTGCAACAGGGTGCTTAATTGTAGCAACTGGGCAATTTACAAAACTATTTAACTACTTAAATAAAGAGCCAAAAGTATATATTGCTACTATGTGGCTGGGAGTTGAGTCTAGCTCTTTAGATATTGAAAATATTATATCTATAAATAATGTAAAAGAGTTAGATTTAGCTAAAATTGTAGAAGTTTTAAATTCAATTAAAGGCAATCTTAGCTATTTACCACCAAAATATAGTGCTAAAAAAATTAATGGCAAAAAAGCATATGAGTTAGCAAGAAAAGATTTAGATATTAAATTACAAAAGATTACTTCAAAAGTTTATAATATTGAGCTAATTAATTATAATCACCCATTTTTAACTTTTAAAATAGAAGTTAGCGAAGGCTCATATATTAGAAGTATAGCTCAAATTATTGCAAAAAAACTTAATATAAATGCAACTCTAAGCGCCTTAAAAAGGGTAAAAGAGGGGAACTTTTATTATGACAATGAAAAACCAATTAATCCATATACTAATTTAAAAATTCCAAATAATGAGTTTTTAAATGACTATAAAATTTTAGAGCTTGGTAAAAAAATAGATAATAGCTATTTTAAAAATAAAAAAGATGGAATATATTTAGTAGAGAGTAAAAATTTTTATTCAATTATAGAGATTAAAGATAAAGAAGTAAAATATAAATTAAATCGTCTATCTAAGGAGTGGAAGTGATAGAAAAATCATATGCAAAAGTAAATATATTTTTAAAAATTACAGGAGTAAAAGAGTTTAATAAAAATTTATATCATACACTAAATTCTCGTTTTATGCTAGTAAAAAATTTATATGATACAATAGAGTTTGTTCCGCAAAGTTGTGATAGTTTTACAATTGAAGGGGTAAATATTCCAAAAGAGCAAAATATTATTTATAAAGCTTATAAAGCCCTAAATCAATATACAGGTGATTTAGATATTCTTGAATTTTTTTATAATCATAAAGTTGTTGTTAAAAAAAATATACCTTTTGGAGCAGGGCTAGGGGGTGGTAGCTCAAATGCCGCTACTTTTATAAATATGGTAAATAAAGCTTGTAATTTAAAAAGAGATAAAGATGAACTTGCAAAAATTGGTGCAACAATTGGTGCTGATGTGCCATTTTTTATTTATGGATACGAAAGTGCTAATGTTAGTGGAATAGGGGAGATTATAGAGCCATTTAATGAAGAAGCTCTAAATTTAGAAATTTTTACACCTTTAATAGAGTGCAATACAGCTTTAGTTTATAAAGAGTTTGATAAATGCTGTTTAGATAGTGTCTCAAGTAATAGTGGAGCTACTTTAATGTTAAATAAATCTATTGATATATTAAATAATATAAATGATATAATGCAATTAAACGACTTATATAAACCTGCACTTAATTTGTATCCAAAATTAAAAAATTACCAAAAAGATGGATACTTTTTTAGTGGTAGTGGAAGTTCATTTTTTAAAATGGTATAATTACACAAAAAATAGGGTAGGCAATGGCAATAAATATAATAGCTCAAAATAAAAAAGCAAAACACGATTATGAAATTTTAGAAAAATATGAAGCTGGAATTGTTTTGCAAGGTAGCGAAGTAAAAGCTCTAAGAGCTAAAAGAGCAAACTTAAATGATGCATTTTGCCGATTTATTAAAGGTGAGTTATATTTAATGAATGCTCATATCTCACACCTTGATACTGCTAATAGACACTTTACAAAAGATGAAAGAGCGCCAAGAAAGCTACTATTACATAAAAAAGAGTTAAATAAATTATATGGAAAAATTAGTAAAGATGGTTTAACAATAGTGCCATTAATGATATATTTTAACGAAAGAAATTTAGTAAAAGTATCTATTGCTTTAGCAAAAGGTAAAAAACTGCACGATAAAAGAGAGACTCTAAAAAGAAGAACCTTAGATAGAGAAGCCGCACAAGCTATAAAAAATAGAAGTTATTAAAAGATTTAATCTCTTTTAGTAACCTCTTGACATAAACTTATAAAATACTTCGCATTCTCTACTGGAACATCTGGTAAAATCCCATGCCCTAAATTAAATATATGTCGCTTATTTTCCATAACTTTAGCGATATGTTCAACTGCTTCTTTAGTAGCCTCTTTAGAGTATAATCTAGTTGGCTCCATATTACCTTGAAGTACATATTTTGAGCCAAGTTTCTCTTTTGCAAGCTCTATTGGAGTACTCCAATCTACACCAAATACATCAAAATTACCATATACTAAATCTCTTTCAATAAATGCAGTTATACCTTTTGGAAATACAATTATTGGAGTATCTGGATATCTCTTTTTTAAATAATCTACAATTTGAATAATATATTGCCAACTAAACTCATCATATTTATTTGGCTCAATTGCGCTAGCCCAACTATCAAAAATTTGAACAACATCAGCACCAGCTAAAATTTGCTCCTCTAAATAGTATTTTACTGCATCTGTAACTTTTTGTAAAATATTATGTAAAAGTTTAGGATTAGAGTATAACATCTTTTTAGAGATATTATAAGTTTTAGTACCGCGCCCCTCTATCATATAAGTAGCTAATGTCCATGGAGCTCCTGTAAATCCAATTAAAGCTTTATCTTCTGGAAGTTGCTTTTTTAATAATTTAATTGTCTCATATACATAAGTTAATCTACTTGCACTCTCTTTACCATCTCTAAGATTATCTAAATCCTCTTGAGTTTTAATAGGCTTATCAAAAATTGGACCTTCTCCTTTTTCAAAGCGCAAATCCATACCCATCTCATTTGGAATTACTAAAATATCACTAAATAAAATTGCCGCATCTACTCCAACTATATCTAATGGCTGAATTGTAACCTCTGCCGCAAGTTTAGGATTATGACATAAAGATAAGAAATCTCCAGCTTTTTCTCTAACTGCCATATATTCTGGAAGATATCTTCCAGCTTGTCTCATCATCCATACAGGAGTGTATGGTGTCTCTTTACCTAAACATGCATCTATAAATATTTTACCCATTAATGACTACCCTCGCTTCCATGACCTTTGTGCATAAAATAAAAAGCTAACGCTAAACCTAAAATTGAACCCGATAAATATAACATCTCTTGAGGACCGCTATAAGTTGTATTCATAGCTCTTTTAAAAAATCCTACAATTAAAACCATAATAATAACTTTTGCAAGTTTATCTTTTAGTTCATCTAAAGAACGAATCTCTAAAATTTTTGAAGCTGTACTTCTTTTTGCAATATCTATTTGTGATATAAACAGTTCATATAGTCCAAAACCAAAAATAAATAGAACAATTGCAATTAGATATAAATCAATAGCCCCAATAAGCTCTGTTACAATTACCTCATGAAAATCTTTTACATGGCCTCCATGACCAAAATAGTTACCATAAACAATTTGAGCAACATGAGTTACATCAACACTTGCAACTACAAATAGAGCTATTCCTCCTACCATACTAAAAATTACTGCAAGTAAAACAAAAAATCTAGTACTCCACAAAAGATTTTCAAAAGCAGTCTCAATTGCAGACTGATTTTGTATATCCATCTCTAAGTGCTCTTTTTCTGTATGAGTCTCTTTCATTTAAACATCCTCTAACTCAATCCATTTTTGTGCAATTCTAACAGCATTTGTAGCCGCTCCAACTCTAACCTGATCAGCAACTACCCACATATGCAAAATATTATCTTGGAAAAGATCTTTTCTTATTCTTCCAACATAAGTAATATCAGTATCTGTTGCAGTTATTGGCATTGGATATATACCTTGTTCTAAATTATCTATAACCTCTACATCTTCAAAACTATTTAATGCATTTCTAACTTCATCTATATTTACCACAATATCATCATTAAATGTAACCGTTACAGCTTCGCTATGGCTTCTAAGAACTGGGACTCTAACACAAGTTGCACTAACTGGAACATTTGCACCTAAAATTTTAGTTGTTTCATTTGTCATTTTCATCTCTTCTTTTGTATAACCATTATCCATAGGTTTATCAACTTGCGGTATTACATTTAGCGCAATTTGATGCATAAAAGCCTCATGCTTGCTCTCATCAAGCTTAAATGCAAAAAAGTCATGCATCTGCTGAACTAACTCTTCCATACCACTTTTTCCAGCCCCGCTTACTGCTTGATATGTAGAAACATCAACTCTTTTAATTCCACCATATAAATCGTATAGAGGTTTAAGTGCCAATACCATCTGAATTGTAGAACAGTTTGGGTTTGCAATAATACCACTCTCTCTCCAAGCTGCAATATCTTGCGGATTAACCTCTGGTACAATTAAAGGAACATCAGGATCCATTCTAAAATGGCTTGTATTATCAATTACTACAGCTCCAGCTTCTACAGCATATTTTGCATATTTTGCACTAATACTTCCACCTGCACTAAAAAAAGCAATATCAATATCTCTTCCTTCAAA
>CAZCOI010000248.1:0-2473 GCA_964500335.1 uncultured Nitratifractor sp. | reverse complement strand
CCTCAAGGTGCCCAAAGTGCGAAAATAGCCTTAGGTGGTATCATAATATACCAATTGTTAGTTGGCTAGTTCTCGGTGGCAGGTGTGGATTTTGCAAAACAAAAATTTCGGCACAATATCCAATAGTTGAAGCAATTAATGGCTTTTTATGGCTTGGAGTATACCTTAAAGTTGGTCTTGTTTGGTATGCACCATTTGTTGCACTTAGTTTTTCTATGCTTTTGGCTCTTAGTATGATAGATTTTAAATACTATGCTGTGCCAGACTCTCTTAACTATGCTGCTCTTATCTTTGCACTAATATCACCAAACTTTTTGCAAAGTCTTCAAGATGCCGCAATAGGTGCAGTAGCTCTATTTTTATTAGGTTTTGTAGTAAGTAAGCTTGCAAAAAAAGATGCTTTGGGTGAAGCTGATATAATAGTAGCTGCAACTATGGCAGCACTATTAGGTTATCCTGCTTTTTTTATTGCTATGTTTATAGCTGCACTTATTGCTATATTGCCTTCACTTATGGCAAAAGATACTATGGTTCCTTTTGTGCCATTTTTAAGCCTAGCTACACTAATAACATATCTAAATAAAGAGTTGTTGCTAAATTTTTTAGAGGTATTGCTATATGGCTAAGGCAAAATCATTTTTGTTAGAGAACTTTACTAGAAGTTTTTTAACTCTGTTTTTGCCATTTTTTGTAGTAATTTCGATAATTTATATTATTAAAATATCAAATATCTCTTTTAAAACAAATCTCGATTTTAGTGAATTTTTTATACTATTTTTATATATGTTGCCTCATATTCTATTTGCTACTATTCCTCTATCTTTTATTGGTGCAATGATAAACAGCTTTGCAAAGCTATCTCAAGAGAATGAACTTATTGCGCTATTTTCATTGGGATATAGACCAACAAAACTTATAAAATATAGTGCTATCTTATCTCTTCTTTTTGCTATGTTGCTTGGTGTTGTTACAATCTATATAATACCTCTTGCAAATCAGCATGTAAGCAACTTTAAAAAAGAGAAAGTTTATGAAGCAAAGTTAAAAATTTTGCCAAAAAAACTTAGCCAAAACTTTGGCAACCATCATATTTTTATAGAAGAGAACAACCACAACAAGTTTAAAAATGTTACCCTATTTTCGCAAGAGAAAAATGGATATCTGCAAATTCTTCTCTCAAAGAGCGGCTCTATTAAAAAAGAGAAAAACTCAAATAGCTATCTAAATTTAGATGATGGAACTCTCTATAGATACAAAGATAAAAATTTTCAAATAATTGATTATAAAAATCTAAAACTATACAACAATCAAAAATTTTACTCATCAAAAATTATTGGCCATATAAAGTATTGGAAAAAGAATAAAAAAGAGTTTTTTTACTACCTTCTAATTGCAATAAGTCCACTATTTATCTTTGTAGGTTTAATTGCTCTTGGTATATTTAACCCAAGATACCAAAAAAATAGATCAGCAGCATTCATACTTATGGCTGCACTTACAGTCTATATACCGGCTATGATTATTAAAAAGAGTGGAAATATCTATATGGTAGTAGCATTTTTATTGCTCTGGTGTGCTATATCTTTTTGGCTCTTTAGAGCAAGAGTAGCAAAGAGGTATTAATGAAAGTAGCTGCAGTAATTGAGTATGATGGCTCTAAATTTAGTGGCTTTCAAAGACAAAAAGAGACCAGCAACACTATAGTAGGAAAAATTGAAAAAGCCTTAAAAGAGCTTGGCATTAATAGCAAAATAGTAGGAAGCGGACGAACCGATAAAGGAGTGCATGCAACTTTTCAGGTAGTTAGTTTTGATATACCACAATATTGGCAAGCAAAAGCCAAAAGTGAGCTAAAGTATAGACTAAATCAAAAGCTAAACTATATTAGATTTAAACATATCAAAAAGGCCTCTAGCTCTTTTCATGCTCAATATAGCGCAAAAGTTAGAGTCTATAGATATCTTATTAAGAGATCTCAACCAACAGTTTTTGAGAAAGATTATGTAAGCTACTACCAAATCAAAGATATAAAAAAACTCAAAGATGCAATAGAGCTTTTTAGAGGTAAGCACAACTTTAAATATTTTAAAAAAGAGGGTTCAGTAACTAGTAGCGATATAAGAGAAATCTACAAAACTAAAGTTACAACTTTAAATAGAGACTACATAGCTATACACTTTTTTGCAAATGGATACTTAAGATCTCAAATTAGATTAATGGTAGCTGCTGCTCTTGAGGTTGAGTGTGGCAATATAAAATTAAGCGACATTAAAGAGCAACTAAACTTAACAAAAAAAAGTTCTACCAAATTAGCAACACCAAATGGGTTGTATTTGGCTAGGGTATTCTACTAAAATGGCTTTATTACTACAAATATAACAATGCCAATCATTAGCAGTGTTGGCACCTCATTATAAAATCTATAAAATTTGCCTGGTTTGTAGTGTGGATTTTCCAAAAGCTTTTTTCTATG
>CAZCOI010000247.1:0-2017 GCA_964500335.1 uncultured Nitratifractor sp. | reverse complement strand
ATATTTGCTATTATTATAATATCTTTTTCGCTTTTGCTAACCCCAAAAGATGCCTTTATTGGAAATTTATCTCCATCTTTATCTATACCATTTAACTCTTTTGGATTTGATAAATTTTTATTTTTTATTTTTTCTAAAAGCTCATTTATATCTTTAATATCTTTAAAAAACGGCACCATTTTAAAAAATGCTCTTGTGCCTACAACCTCATCTTTACTATATTTAAAAATCTTTTGAGCCATTTTATTAAACTTTTTTATCTCTAAATTGCTATTTAGAGTTATAATTGCATTTGCACTCGAATCAATTACACTATTTGAATAATCTTTTTCGTTTGTAATAATTTTTCTATCTTCTACTATTTGTCTGTTAGCTGGTCTAAATATAAAAAGAGCCTCTAAAATTAGGGTAATTATTGTTAAAATAAATATAAAAAGCTCAACTCTTTTTAAAGTATTGGTATTATTTTGCGCCTCTTTTACATATATTAAAGTTGCTCTATCTAAATCTTTTAAAAGTGGCTTTGAGTGAGTTAAAAGATAAGTTAAGCTATTGCCGCTTCTTCTCTCTAAAAAATTTTTTGCATGAGATAGATACTCTTTTACCTTTTTATCAAGAGCAACCGGCTCTTGAATATAGTCGCTTTTTACCTTTTTTGAAATTTCGTTTATATAATCTTTTTTATTCTCATCTACAACTATCTCTTTGCCAAAATATATCTTTTTAAGCTCATCAGACATTGGAGAGTTTATTAAAAAGTTATGATTTTGCTCCATCTTTTTTATATTTTCTTTTAGAGCTTTTGCTTTGTAGTAGATTGCATGAAGTGAAATTTGTTGAGATAGCATTCTTTGCTGACCACTAATATTAATAATTTTACCACTGCTATATTGAGTTGTAATTAGTTTATCTAAATTAAAGTAAGCTAGCGTCGATAAAAGAGCGATAATTGTTAAAGCTAAAATATAGCGTCTTGTAAAGTTAAAGCTATGCAAGATTGAGCCCTTTTATTGATTTTGCACAACAATTCTAACATTTTTTTATGATAATATTCAAATATATTGAACCTTATTAGGATAAAAAATGGAAGATAGATACAAAACTATATTAAATAGCTCTACTATATTGTTAGCAGAAGATGATAAAAGTGTGCAAGATAGTTTTGCAAAACTTCTAAGCTTCTATGTAGATAGAGTTTTTGTTGCAAATGATGGATTAGAAGCGCTAAAAATTTATGAAAAAAATAGACCAGACATCATAATTACCGATGTAAAAATGCCAAAACTTAACGGAATTGAGTTTATTAAAAAAATTAGAGAAACAAATAACAAAATCCCTATTATTGTAACTAGTGCCTATACAGACCAAGAGTATCTGCTAGAATCTATTAAGCTCTCACTAGTTGAGTATTTAGTAAAACCAATGAGAGGAGATGATTTAGAGAGGGTATTAAATAGTTGTGCAAAACTTTTAGAAGAGAGCAAAAAGATATACTTTAACAAAGATTTCTACTATGATTATAGAAATAAAGTTTTTATATACAAAAGAAGCGAAATAACACTTACAAACAAAGAGATAGAACTAATAGAGCTACTACTTGCAAACAAAGGCAACTTACTAACAAAACAAAAAATTGAAGATAAGCTATATATCTACGAAGATGCTCCACCATCTGCAATCAAAAACTTAGTTTTTAAACTAAGAAAAAAGCTTCCTGTTGATATTATAACAACTCAAGGGAAGTTGGGCTACTCTATTTCTTAAATAAACTTTAAATTATACACTTATTTGACATAGCTAATATAATTTTTAAATATTTTTTTATTTGCGACCAAAAAGAGACTAAAACTATTTTATAATTAAGTGTGGTGTTAGATTTTTTAATCTATCGCTAAAACTAAAAGAAGGAGAGAGCATGAATGCAATTGCAAAAAAGGTTCTCTCTTTTGTTGCTACAACTGCTTTAGTTACGACTTTTGCTTATGGTGAAAGTGAAGTAGAAAAGGTAATGAAAGAG
>CAZCOI010000246.1:0-1702 GCA_964500335.1 uncultured Nitratifractor sp. | reverse complement strand
TGCACTATTTAGAGATGCCTTTTGAGAATCACTTGGTTCGCTTGGCAAAGAGCTTCCGCCACCGCCACCACACCCATTTAGAACAAAAGTAGCCACTAATGCAAAAACAAAAATCAATCTTTTAAACATATTAAACTCCTCGTATTGTATTTAGTCTATTATACCCTTTAGCAATTAATAAAAAATAAACAGAGTGCTAATTTAAATTAACTAAACCGCCCCCATATCTATCATTGCATTAGCTACTCTTCTAAAAGCAGCAATATTAGCCCCTATTTGCAAATCGCCTTTTGCATTGAACTCTACTGAAGTATCATAAGCAGTTTTAAATATATCTTTCATAATTGTATAGAGCTTAGTATCAACCTCTGCAAAACTATAGTGAATCATAGAGGCATTTTGAGCCATCTCTAGCTGGCTTACAGCAACTCCTCCTGCATTAGCTGCTTTTGCTGGGCTAAATAACACGCCATTTGCTTTTAGATACTCTATAGCATCGGGTGTTGTTGGCATATTAGCACCCTCATTTACCAATATGCAGCCATTTTTTACTAAATTTTTGGCATCTGCTAAATTTAGCTCATTTTGTGTAGCGCTAGGAAATGCAATATCACAAGGTAAGCTCCATACTGCATGAGCACCTTTTGGATAGTTGTGCAGTGGAATATACTCTGCGCTTCTATGAAGAGCGGCATACTCTTCAAGAGAGCCTCTGTTTACCTCTTTTATAGCTTGGATTGTCTTTATATCGATACCATTTTTGTCATAAATTGTTCCCTTGCTATCAGAGCAACTAATTGGCACAGCTCCAAGAGCTTTTAACTTTTCCATAGTATAAATTGCCACATTACCTGCACCAGAAACTGCGCATCTTTTCCCTTTTATATCGATATTATAAAGATTTAGAAAATTTTCTGCAAAATATACCGAGCCATAGCCTGTAGCCTCTTTTCTACCAAGCGAGCCACCCCAAGCAGCTCCTTTACCTGTAAGGGTGCCTTCAAAGTTGCCTGTAAGCTTTTTATACTGACCATATAGATACCCAATCTCTTTAGCTCCAACGCCAATGTCTCCAGCTGGCACATCTTTGCGCTCGCCAATATGGCGATATAGCTCATTCATAAAGCTTTGACAAAAGCGCATTATCTCGTTGTTGCTTTTTCCTTTTGGATCAAAATTGCTTCCACCCTTTGCGCCACCTATATTTAGATTAGTTAATGCATTTTTAAATATCTGTTCAAAACCCAAAAACTTTATAATCCCCAAGTTTACACTAGGATGAAAGCGTAAACCACCCTTATATGGACCAAGCGTAGAGTTAAACTGCACTCTGTAGCCAAAGTTTACATTTACCTTTCCAGAGTCATCAATCCAGACAACTCTAAATACAATTGTTCTCTCTGGCACTACAAGACGCTCTAAAATCGCATTCTCATAATAGCTCTTCTCTTCTCTAAGCAAGGACTCAAGAGATTTAAGCACCTCACTAGTTGCCTGATAAAACTCACTCTGCCCAGGAGAGCACTCTTGTATATAATTTAGCACATTTTCTGTATAGTTTTTTGCATCCATAATCTACCTCTTGTATGCTATTTTAGCACAAAAAAGTGTAATATTATTTGCTAAACATCTCTTTTGCGCGAATAAGTTTGTATCTATTTGATTTTAGTTTCTCTATCTGCTTTTTAGTTAGCATCTTCCC
>CAZCOI010000245.1:0-17999 GCA_964500335.1 uncultured Nitratifractor sp. | reverse complement strand
AGAGGCTTACAGAGTATAAAAATGCAACAAATAGCAAGATTGCATCTTATATTTTAGAGAACTTTAGAAGCGAAGTAAGACACTTTTGGCTAGTAACACCAAAAGATAACCGCCCACCACTAGACCCTAACGATATGGATTAAATCTAAAGAGTTATAGACTCTTTAGATTTATTTTAAATTCTTCTATATTGCAATATTAAGCCACATTATGCAAATAAATAAGTATAATAAAGATATTATAGTAATGGCTTTTAAGGAGAGTGGGTGAGGAGAGCTATTTTATTATATACTCTATTGCTATTTTCTTTTTTAAATGCTAATATTGTAATAAAAGATATAAAAAGTACAAAGGTAAAAGAAGATAGCAATATTACATCTAGTATAAAAGATTTAAATAGCTCTTTAAATAACTTTAAAATTGACTCTTTAAGAGATGCTTTATTGATAAGTTTAGAGGTTAAAAATAGTTCAGATAAAAAAGATAGTACTATATTATTTTTTAATTCTCCTACAATTGAAGAGTTAAAAGTTTTTAAAAAAGAGAATAACAGCACAAAACTAATAGAAGATTTAAGTTTTAATAGTAGAAAGTTTGACACCATATATCCATATATAAACATTACTTTAGAGGCAAACTCTACAAAAAAATATCTGATTTATGCAAATTCAAAATATATCTTTACCAATTTTAAAATAGCAACTAAATCAAAAGAGGAGTTTTTTAAAGATACAACTTATACTATATTAATTTACAGCATAATTTTAGGAGTAGTTGTTGTAATTTTTAGTATATATTTTATAGTCTATCTATTTAGCGATAAAAGGGTTTATCTATACTTTAGTATCTTTTTGCTAATGTCTATTTTACTATATCTATATTTTAGTGGAATTGAGCAGATTTTTGTATCTAATAGATATATGATGCTTGAGAAGTCTCTTATTGGAATAAAATTTAATATAGCATCTATTATGTTATCTTTATTTACACTATCTATATTTAATATAAAAAAAGATAGTAAAATATATAAAATTTATAGAGCTATTATTTATTTTTCTATTTTTGAGATTTTTATTTTAAGTTTTATCAATATAACTTATATAATTTTACCAATTTTAATGATTTTGCCTATAGTTAATTTGATTGTTGGATTGATTTATTTTTCAAAAGGTAAAACATATGCGGTAGTTTATCTATTTGCTAATTTAATATTAATTTTAGGGCTAAATGCAAATATTGCTAAAGTATTATTTGATTTTAATTTAGTTAATAGATATAAAGTAGAGCTCTTTTTGAGTGGATATATTCTATTTGCATTGGTTCCTTTTTATAGATATTATCTATATAAAAAAGATGAAGAGAGGGTTTTTCAAAATATTTTAGATAAAAAGCTTATTTTAGATAATAAAATTAAAGATTTAAATAAAAAGATAGATGATTTAAAAAACTTAAAAGCTATTTTGCATAAAGGTATGAATGATATTATTAAAAATAATTTGCAAATGGTTTTATCGATGCTTAATATGAAAAATAGAGAGTATATATTTGGATTATCTGACGAGATTGCAAAACTAAATAGAAAATTTACAATTTTTATAAAGATTTACTCTTTAATTTTAGCTAGTAAAGATGAAAAAATAGATTTAAAAGAGTATATTCCAAAAGTTATTGATTTTATACAAAATGAGTATAAGGATTTTTCTAAAAGTGTAATTATTAACTTAGATATATCTGCAAATGTAGAGCAAAATGAGGCATTAGATATTGCAATAACAGTTGCAAATATGTTAATTGGAACTTATGAAGATAATACTCAAGATAGCAAAATAGAGATAAAAATTAATAAAGTTAAAGGTGAATATAAATTAACAATTAAAGATTTATATGCAAAAAATGGAATTTTAGATAGAGTAAAAGGGGCTTTTAATTAAACTTTTTAATTTTCCATTTTAGTGCTTTTTGAACTTTTGGTTTTACTACAATTTGACAATATGGCTGATTTGGATTGTTTTTAAAGTAGTTTTGGTGGTAATTTTCTGCTTTATAGTAGTTTTTAAGCGGCTCAACTTTTGTAACAATTTTTTTATTAAAGTATGGCTGAATCTTTTTGATATAGCTTTTTGCAAGCTTTTCTTGCTCTTTTGATAGTGTTAAGATAGTTGATCTATATTGAGAGCCAAAATCTGCACCTTGTCTATTTAAAGTAGTTGCATCATGAATTTGAAAAAATAGCTCTAAAATATCAATATAATTAATTCTATTTTCATTATAAGTTATCTTTACAACCTCTGCACACCCTGTTGTATCTGTGCAAACCTCTTTATATGTTGGGTTTTGTTTATTACAGTTTGCATAGCCGTTTTCAACATCGATAATACCATCTATTGTTTCAAATGCCGCTTCAATACACCAAAAGCAGCCTCCTCCTAAAATTGCTTTTTGCACTATTTACCTTTTGTTTCTATATGGGTCTAATTTGATTATAATTAAATCTGCTATTATATTACCAAGCAAGGTTAAAAATGCCCCTATTATTAAAATCCCCATAATTACTGGATAATCTCTACTAAGTGCGGCTTGAAAAAACAAAAGCCCCATCCCGTCAATTGAGAAAATTTGTTCTAAAATTACACTTCCACCAAGAAGCCCCGGTAAAGATAATCCTAAGATTGTAACAATAAATGGCATCAAATTTTTATAAATATATACTTTTTTAATTGTTTTTTCATCAATACCTCTAGCTCTTGCAAAAAATATATAATCACTTTTTAAAATATCAAGTGTTAAAGAGCGAATATAGAGTGTTAAAGAGCCAAAAGAGGTAAAAACAATTACACTAATTGGTAAAACTAAATGGTAAGCCATATCAAGATAGTGTGCAAAGCCCTCTTTTGGTTGCATACTCTCAAGCCCAGTAATTGGAAACCATCCAAGTTTAAATCCAAAAATCATAATTAAAATTAAAGCTAGATAAAAAGATGGTGTTGCATAGCTTAATAAAGAGAGCTGTTTTATAGCTTTATCATATTTTTTACCCTTTATAGCACTATTTACTCCAAATTTTAGGGCAATAAAAAAAACTATTGCCATAGAGATTAAATTTATGCTTAATGTTACGCCAAGTCTGCTTTTTATATCATCTAATACATTATTGCCACTTGCAAAAGAGACTCCAAAATCTAAAGTAATAATCGATTTTAACCATCCTAAATATTGTTCAAGCAGAGGTTTATTCAATCCATAAACCTCTTTTAAATGTTCAATTGCTTCAGGTGTCATATTTGGATTTAATCCACCAGCACCTAAAAAGCTGTTAGGTGCGGCATAAATGGATATAAAAGATATAAATGATATTAACAGAAGTACTAATAAGATATATATTAATTTTTTTAAAAGGATTTTAAACACTTAACCCCTCTTTAATTAATTTGCTAAACTCAATAGCATCTAAAGATGCCGAACCAACTAAAACTCCATCTACGCTATTAATTGAAGCAATCTCTTTAATAGAGTCTATTTTAACGCTTCCTCCATATAGCAAAGGTAGATTAAATTGCTCTTTTAAGCGATTATGAACTATAGTAATATCTTCTTTTGTAGCACTAACTCCAGTACCTATCGCCCAAATTGGCTCATATGCAACAGTTAATTTTGTGTAGTTTGTATCTATTCCTTCAAATTGAGAAAAAAGGTAATTAAAAAGTGCTTCTTCTCCTTGCTCTCTAACTTCTAAAGGCTCACCGATACAATATATTATCTCAAATCCCTCGTTTGCGAAAAATTTGAACTTTTTTGCAACAAACTCTTGAGTCTCTCCAAAAATTTCGCGTCTTTCGCTATGTCCTATTAAAACTGTTTTTATATTAAACTCATTTAACTGCTCTAATCCAATCTCTCCGGTAAATGCACCGCTTTTTGCAAAATATGCGTTTTGAGCGCCAATTGTTACTTTGCCGCTACTATTTTGCAAAGCGCTTGAAGGCGGGAAAACTAAAACTTGAGTATCAATCCCTTCAAGCTCTTTATTTAAAGTCTCCATATAATTTTTTGTAGATGCTCTTGTGTGGTTAGTTTTAAAATTTGCTAAAAATCTCATTTTATGCCTCCAGCGCTTCGATTCCTGGTAACTTTTCGCCCTCAAGTAGTTTTAAACTAGCTCCTCCGCCCGTGCTTACGAATGTCATCTCGTCTATATCTCCAGCTCTTGCTACAACATCAGCAGTATCACCACCCCCAACAACAGTAGTTGCGTGTGTTTCGGCAACATAGTGGCTAACTTTTATGGAACCTTTTGCGAATTTTTCTATCTCATATACTCCCATAGGTCCATTCCAAATAATTGTTTGCGCATCATTTAGCACTTCTCTAAAAAGTCTTGTACTTGCAGGTCCTATATCTAACCCCATCCACTCTTTTGGAATCTCTTGAGTTGGCAAGTATTTAATTGTTGCTGTTTCATCTATTTTTTGTGCGGCAACTACATCTACAGGTAAATACAACTTAACATCGTTTGCTTTTGCTTTATCCATTACTCTTTGAGCCTCTTGTAATAAATCATCTTCTACAAGAGAATTTCCAACCTCATAACCGATTTGTTTTAAAAATGTAAACGCCATTCCACCACCAATTATAATTTTATCTACATTATCTAGTAATTTATCAAGCGCTTGTAATTTTCCAGAAACCTTACTGCCCCCAACAATTGCAACAAAAGGGCGAGTTGGATTAGATAAAATTTTACTAAAAAAGTTTACCTCTTTTGCAAGTAAAAAACCAGCGGCTTTTTTATTTTTATCGTAAAATTTAGTAATTGCATGAATTGAAGCGTGTTTTCTATGGCAAGCGCCAAACGCGTCATTTATATAAATTTCGCCAAATTGGCTAAGTTTTTTTGCAAACTCTTCGCTATTTGTCGTTTCACCCTCATCAAATCTTAAATTCTCAAGCAAAAGAACATCTCCAGGTTCCATTTTATTAAATAGCTCTTTTGCTCTATTTGTAATTACGGCTCCTTCTTTAGAGTCGTCAAAATAGAAATTATTTTTGATTTTAAGTAGAGTATCAAGTCTTCTAGCAACCGCTTCAAGCGATAAATATTCATCATAAACTCCGGGTTTTGGGCGCTCAAAGTGAGAGCCTAATACTACTTTACAACCACTGTCTATACAGTATCTAATTGTTGGAAGCGCTTCTCTAATTCTTCTATCATCAGTTATATTACCAAACTCATCTTTTGGAACATTAAAATCGCATCTTATAAAAACCGTTTTGCCATCAATTTCTATATCTCTTATAATATTCATTAACCACCCTTCAAAATAATTTATATAATTTTACTAAATTTGTGTTAAAGTTGATATAATTTAAAAAAACAAAGGTTAGTTTTTGAGCAAAAGTATAACATATGCACTTTTTGGTGGCAGTTTTGACCCGCCGCATCTTGGACATAAAGAGATAATTAAAAAGGCTTTAAATTACGCTAATAAAGTAATTGTTATGCCAACTTATCTAAACCCTTTTAAAAATAGCTTTAATGCACCCCCGCAAAAAAGAATTAATTGGGTTAAAAAGAGTTTTAATTTTAAAAATGTAGAGATTTGCGATTACGAAATAAAACAAAATAGAGCTGTTTATACAATTGAGAGTTTTAAATATTTAAGCAAAACGAAAAATATAAAATTTATAATTATTGGAAGCGACAATTTAAAAGATATAACAAAATGGAAAAGTTTTGACGAGTTAAATAACAGCGTAACTTGGCTTGTTGCAAATAGAGACGGTTTTACTTTAAATACAAGCGCATTAAAAAATTTTATAATTTTAAATTTAAATATAGATGTTAGCTCCACTCAAATAAGAGAGGGTAAGAAACTAAATTTTTTAGATGAAAAAATAAGAGATGATGTGCTAAATTTTTATAAAATTTTAAAATAACCGCTTTTAAAAAGCAAAACGGCGGTGTAGATATTACTCTTTTTAAAACAAAGTAATATAAAATCAAAAATAAAAACATTTTATTTAAAAGCTTCTTTTTAGCCAAAAGAGTAACATTTTAGAATATAATTTCAATAAAAAAGGATAAAAGTTGCAATTAGAAGAGAGAGTAGAGAATATAGTTAAAGTTTTAGATGAAAAAAAGGGTGAAGAGATAGAGGTTTTTAATTTGGATGAGAGTGATTATATTGCAAGAGCAGTTATTTTAGTAAGCTCATTGGGTGGTAAACATACAAGCGCCTTATATGATAATTTAAGAGTAGCTTTAAGAGAGTCTGGAGAAAAGATTTTAGGTGCTGATGAGAGTGATGATTGGATTGTAATAGATTTAGGTGATATTTTAATTCATATTATGACACCACAATATAGAATGAGATACTCAATTGAGGAGTTTTTGCAAGATTTAAAAGATGGAAAGTTGGCTAATCAAGAGTAGATTATTTTTCATATCTTGAGCCTTCAATAAAGTTTAAAGCTATATAAATTGCTATAGTAACTATAGGTAAAATTGTAATTTGCCAAATAAGCCTATCTTTAAATATATAGTATAAGAGTGAAAAGTATGAGAGAATGGTTGCTATTATATGTATAAAAAAGAGAGGTGGAATTGCTCTTGTAAGAGTAAATCCGCTAAATCCAATAGAAATAATATAAGCAAATATTAAAGTTGCAAATATACTTTTTTTGATATCTTTTCTTTTTTTATAATCTAGTAAAATTATCCCAAAAGTTATAAGTGCAACTATTATAATTTTAGACATTTAAATTCTCTCTAAAACCTCAATTCCAAGTATATCTAAAGCTATTTTTATTGCATTTGCTGTGCTTGAAGCAAGCATTAATCTTGTATCTCTTTGCTCTTTGCTAACACCATCTTTTAATATAGGATTTTGTTCATAAAACTTCATAAATAGTGTTGCTAATTCATAAAGATAAGTTGTAATTAAATGAGGCATTGCCTCTTTATATGCTTTTGTGAGTGTATCTTCTAAAGATAATATTTTTAGTGCTAAGCGACGCTCTAATTCATCACTAAATATTGGAGTTATATCTTTATTAAACTCTTGAGCTTTTGATAAAATAGAGTTAATTCTAGCATACGCATATTGCATATAAAGAGCTGTATTTCCATCTAGGCTTAACATCTTATCCCAATCAAAAATATAGTTTGATAATCTATTAATAGATAAATCAGCATATTTAAGCGAGCCAATTCCTACAACTTTTGCTATATTTTCCAACTCTTCGTCTGAGTATTGGTTTGATCTGTTAATTACTTTTTTTGCTCTTTTTACTGCTTCTTCTATTAGGTCTTTTAGTTTAACTGTGCCTCCATCTCTTGTTTTGAATGGTCGTCCGCTTTTATCTAGCATCATGCCAAATGCAATATGTTCTAAAATTGTATCTTCTTTTGCAAAACCTGCCTTTTTAGCACTCTTAAATACTTGTTCAAAATGTTCACTCTGTCTAGCATCTACAACATAACATACTCTTTTAGCTTTTAATACTTCTACTCTATATTTAATAGCCGCTAAATCTGTTGTGGCATATAAATAACCGCCATCAGCTTTTTGAATAATTAGTGGGTTTTCTTTATCATCAAAGAAGATACAGATAGCTCCTTGAGATTTTGTTGCAATATTTTTCTCTTCTAGCTCTTTTACAACTATTGGCAAATCACTATTATAACTGCTCTCTCCTCTAACATCTTTAGAGCTAAGTTTAACATTTAAAGAGTCATATATATCTTGACAATGTTTTAAAGATTTATCTATAAAATTTTGCCAAAGTTTTAGAGTCTCTTTATCGCCACTTTGTAATTTTACTACATTTAATCTGCTTTTTTTAGCAAACTCTTCATCTTTATCAAATTTTGCTTTAGCATCTTTATAAAATTGTTCTAAGTCGCTTAAATCTATATCTGCATTTGCACTTGTCTCTTCAAAATAGGCTACTAGCATTCCAAATTGTGTTCCCCAATCGCCTATGTGGTTTTGGCGAATAACTTCATCTCCTAAAAACTCAAACAAATTTGCTAAAGTATCTCCAATAATAGTAGAACGCAAATGTCCTACATGCATCTGCTTTGCCATATTTGGACTTGAGTAATCTACAACAACTCTTATAGGATTATCTTTTTTTAATACTCCGCATCTATTATCTAAAGTTTTTGGAAGAGAGTCTTCTAAAAATTTAGAATTTATTGTTATATTTATAAAGCCTGGTCCTGCAACTTCTACTTTTGAAAATATACTATTATCTTTAATTAAGTTGGCAATATTTTGAGCAATCTCTCTTGGATTCTTTTTAAGCTTCTTTGCAAGAGCCATAGCTCCATTATATTGATAATCTCCAAATTCTACTTTTGTAGCATCGCTAACTGATACCTCTTGAATATTTGCTTCTAATTTATCTAAAGCATCTTTTATTATACTATTTAATAGTGGTTTTATTTGCATCTATATAACCTATATATATGAAGTTTTGCTCCAAAGGAGCGAAGTTTTAAGCGTTTTTGCTCTCTTGAACTTTTTCTTGAGTAGTCTCTTGAGTTTTAGCCTCTATCTCTTTAGCATCTTTTGTTGCTACCTCTTTAGCTGGCTCATCATCTTCATTTACCGCTTTTTTGAAGTCTTTGATTCCTTTGCCTAAGCCTTTTGCAAGTTCTGGAATTTTTTTACCTCCAAATAGTAATACAATTACAAGAATAATTGCAAATAGTTCCCATCCGCCTGGCATACCCATAGAAATCCTTTATATCTTTTTTGGTTATTATACTTAAATAGGTTTAATCTTTCTTTTAAGCAGATTTTTTTAGTTTTTATTAAGTAATTTTATCTTTAATTTAAGTAAAAGAGGTTACAATTTAAAAAAATAATTGACTGACGGTCGGTCATTAATGGAGATGGTTATGGCTATTATTGTAGATAAAGATAAAAAGAGAGAAGATATTGCGCTATCTTGTAAAGATTTAGTAGTAAATTCAGATATAAACTCTTTAACAATCTCTACTATTGCTAAAGAGGCAGGTATAGGAAAAGGTACATTTTATGAATATTTTAAGGATAAATATGAGCTTGTCTTTGAGATTGTAAATATACTTATGAAAGAGCATAATATAAAAAAAGAAAAAAAGCTAAAATTAGCAAAAAGCACTAGGGAAAAGATTAAGATTTTTATTGAATCTTACTATATTGATGAGTTTTTGGAGTTAAGAGAGACTAATAAAAAGTTAATTGCTCTATCTATATTATCTCAAAATGAAAAGATGCTTGAGTTTGAGACAAATATATATAACTTTTTTAAAAATTGGGCAAATAAGGAGATAGAAGAGGCTATTAAAGCAAAAGAGCTAAAACCTATTGCTAAAGATTTTGTAGAGATAGTCTATTCAATGGCAAAGGGGATGTTTATAACCTCGCTTACTACAAAAGATGCAATTAATTTAAAAGATAGTTTAGATAAATCGATAGATACTATATTTGATTTAGTAGAGGAGAAAAGATGAAAAAAGTAGTTATCTTATTACTATTTTTAAATTTTGTAAATGCATTAAATTTAAAGGGTATAATTGATTTTATAGATAGTAAAAATGGCTATATTAAAGCTAAAGAGTTTGAGCTTTTATCAAAAAATAGTGATATTTTAGCAATCAAAAGTTCATATATGCCTACAGTTGATATTTTTGCTTCATATAATAAAAATTCACCAAAAAATATTACAACACCAGGAGTTATTAAAAGCTATGGAGTTGCTATAAATGCAAAAATATATGATGGTGGCAAAAGAGCAAATGATATTAAAGCCAAATATGCTTTAAAAGGGGCTACAGCTTATGAGCTAAAGGCTCTAAAGAGAAGTTTAAAGATAAAAGCTATAAATTTATATTATAGCTACTTTAAAGCACTTGCTAACAAAAAGGCTTTATTAGATGAGAAAAAGGTTATAAAAGCTCAAATAGATAGAATTGAAAAATTTATAAATTCAGGAATGGCAACAGGTGTTAATTTAGATAGATTAAGAGCATTTCTTGCGCAAAATGAGTATGCATTATCTGAAGTAGAGTTAAATATTAAATCTATTATTGAATCTTTAAATATTTTAACTCATAAAAAGTTTAATAGTTTAAGCTATAGTCATTTTCTAACTCCAAAGAGGGTTGTATTTAGTAAAAATGAAGATGTTTTAAAGCTAATCTCTATGGCAAAAGCTTTAAAGTATAATGAAAATAGCGCAAAGTCTGCAAAAAGATTGCAGGTAAATTTATCTTATAGATATAAAAAAAATAGTTATGAGATGGTTGAGTCGTCTCCTTTTGGAGGTTTGCCAAATCATAATATGAATTTAAATTTAAATGCAAATTTAAGAGTTTTTGATGGAGGTGTAACAGCTAGAAGAGTTGAATCTATTAAGTATCAGAAGTTAGCTTTAATAAGCAGAGCAAAAGAGTTAGAAAGAGAGCAAAAAAGAGATTTTAAATTAGCAAAATTAAAACTAAATACAATCAAATCAAATATTAAAAGTGCAAAAATGGCATTAAATGCTAGTAATAGCAATTTTTTAAGTGTTAAAAAGCAGTATGAGGCAGGTCTTGTTGATTATGTTACATTTCTTGATGCATTAACTCAAAAGAGTCTATCATACTCAAGATATAAGAGTGCAATATACGATTATGAGATAGCTAAGGCTTATGTATATTATTATGGCGGAAAAAATTTGAAAGGATATATAAAATGAGAAGAGTATTTTTAATATTTTTAATTTTAGGGTTTATTGAGGCAAAAGAGATTTATGCAACTTTTAGTGTTGTTGCAAAAAAGAGGGCAAATTTAGCTTTTAATATTAGTGGAATAGTTGATAAAGTTAATGTAGATATTGGAAGTAAGGTTAAGAAAGGAGATATTATAGCAAATTTAAAAGCAAATGATTTAAAAGCAAATATTAAACTTGCCAAGGTCTCTTTAAAATATGCAAAAAAAGATTATTTAAGAGCAAAAAATGCTGGAGATGCTCTTGATAGAGCAAAGCAAGATGCTTTTAATTATAAGTTTGAATTAGCAAAAGCAAAGCTTGAACAAGCAAATGCAGTATATCAAAAGACAATTTTAAAAGCCCCTTTTGATGGAGTAATAACAGCTAAATATATAGAAAGTGGAGATGGAATTAGCGCAATGCCTCCAAAAACTGTATTTAAGATTGAGTCATTTTCTAATAAAAAACTTATTTTGGAGTTTGACCAAAAATATTTTAAAAGTGTAAAGGTTGGAGATAAATTTAGATATAGCATAGATGGAGATAGCAAAAGCTATATAGGAAAAATTAGCAAGATATATCCAACAATTGATGTAATTACAAGAAGAGCGAAGGCTGAAGTTGAGGTTTTTGATGTGCCAAGCGGGCTATTTGGAACAGGTTATATTATAAGTGAGTAGATATGTATAAGTTTGCAATTAATAGACCAATTACAACCTTAATGGGGGTTATGGTATTTATAATTTTTGGATTAATGGCATATAAGAGTATGCCTGTAAATCTATTTCCAAAGGTTGATTTTCCTGTTGTTTCGGTACAAACTGCTTATTATGGAGCTGATGCTTCAACTGTTGAGACAAAAGTTACAGATAAATTAGAAGAGGCAATTAGTGGAATAGATGGTATTAAAAAGTTAAAATCTACAAGTTATGATAATTTTAGTTTAATAATTGTTCAATTTGAATTGAATAAAAATTTAGATGAAGGTACAAATGATATAAGAGATAAAATTGGTTCTGTTGTTTTGCCAAAAGAGGTAGAAAAACCGATAGTTAGAAAGCTAGGAACTGGCGGAGATGTTATAACGCTATTTGTTACAGCAAAAGATGGAAATGAACAAGCGTTAATGAGGCTTGTTGATGAGAAGTTAAAGCCAAGGCTTCAAAGAATAAAAGGTGTAGGTGCTGTTGATATTTTAGGATTTAGAGATAGAGAGATTCGTATATTTTTAGAGCCAAATCTTTTAAATAAATACTCAATTAGTGCAAGTGAGCTTAGAGGTATTATTGCAAATAGTAATATATCAAGAGGTGTTGGAAAGATTATTACAAGCTCAAAAGATATTACGATTAAATTAAATGCAGATGCAAATAGTGTAGATGAGTTAAAAGAGCTAATTATAAAGCCTGGGGTAAAGTTAAAAGATGTAGCAAGAGTTGTAGATGGATTAAGTGATAAAGAGAGCTACTCAAGTTTAAATGGTGCTGTTGGGGTATCTGTAGTTGTTAAGAAGATTTCAGGTGAGAATACTTTAAATATTATAAATAGTGTTAAAAAGGCTCTTCCTAGATTAAGAGAGATTGCTGGAAGTAATTATACTATTATTCCAAGCGCTGATAGATCTAATAAGATTTTGGTAAATTTAGAGCATGTAACATTTGACTTAATATATGGTTCTATTTTAGCAATAATTATTGTATTTTTATTTTTAAGAAGTGCAACTATTACTTTAGTTTCGGCAGTTGCAATTCCAACATCAGTTATTGGAACATTTGCAATTATGCAGTGGCTAGGGTATGATTTAAATAGATTAACAATGATTGGGCTTACTTTAGCTATTGGTATATTTATAGATGATGCAATTGTTGTGGTTGAGAATATTGCAAAAAAAATAGAGCACGGTACAAAGCCTTTACAAGCTTCATATGAAGGAATTAAAGAGATAGCATTTTCTATTTTAGCAATCTCATCGGTACTTTTAGCGGTATTTATTCCGGTTGCTTTTATGGATGGGATTGTGGGACTTTTTTTTAACTCTTTTGCTATGACTGTTGCATCTGGAATTGTATTATCTTTTTTTGTTGCAACTATGTTAATTCCTTCTATTAGTGCGAGAGTTTTAAATGGAAAGGTTAGCTATTTTTATAAAATTACAGAGCCAATTTTTGTAAAGTTAGAAAATGGGTATGCAAGGTTATTAAAAGTTTTTGTTAAGTTTAAATATATAACAATGGCTTTAGCAGTTGGATTATTAATTTTTAGTTTGGCTTTTTTTAAGGTTGGAATGGACTTTTTACCAATGGAGGATAATAGTGAGTTTAGAGTTTTAATAAAGGCTCCAATTGGAACTAATATCGATAAGATGCTAACACTTACTAAGCCTTTGGTTAATGAGTTGCAAAATGATAAAAATATTAAATATACAATTTTATCAATTGGTTATACCTCTGCAAAAGAGCAACATAAAGCTAAAATTTATGTTAAATTGATTCCAAAAGAGCAAAGAATTAATCTCTCTCAAGAGGATATTATGAAAAAATATAGAGAGAGATTTAAAGATATTAAAGATTTAAAAATAGTAATTGATCAAATTCCTGTTTTTGATAAGGGTGGCAGTAATGCGCCAGTACAAGTTGTAATTACTGGTGATTCATTAGATAAGTTAGATAGAATCTCTAAAAAATTAATGGATAAGATGAGAGATATAAAAGGGCTTGTTGATATAGATAGAGATTATGAGTATGGTAAGCCTCAAATTTCAATAAAAGTATTAAGAGATAGTGCAAAAAGAGCGGGTGTTTTGCCAAGCGATATTGCAAATACTATATTTAGTGCATACTCTAGTGATAGTGCTATTAGCTATTACCAAGAAAAAGGTAAAGAGTTTGATATTACAATGAGACTTAGTGATAAATATAGAGATAATATCAACGCAATTAAGAGTTTGCAAGTTAGAACAAAGGGTGGAAAGTTAATTAATTTAGATGGCTTAATAGAGATAAAAAAGATAAATACGCTATCTTCAATTAATAGATATGACAGAGAGAGAAAAGTTATGGTAACTGCGGCTCTTGATGGAGTAAGTTTAGATTCTGTTACAAAACAGATTGATAAGATTATGAAATCTTTAATTCCAAAAGGGTATAGTTATAAATTTACAGGCGATATTGAGAATATGCAAGATACAGCAAATGCTTTTGCAAAAGCTGTAATTTTAGCAGTAATATTAATCTATTTAATATTAGCTTCTCTATATGAGTCTTTAGTTCAGCCAATTATTATTATGATAGCAATGCCTTTATCTGTAACAGGGGTTTTAATGGCACTATATTTTAGTAATAATAACTTTAGTCTATTTGTTATGATTGGAATTATTATGCTACTTGGTATGGTTGGAAAGAATGCAATTTTGGTTGTAGATTATGCAAATAGGGCAATAAAAGATGGTAAAGATTTAATATCAGCTACACTAGAGGCTGGCAAGATGCGTTTTAGACCAATTGTTATGACTACTATTGCAATGATAGGAGCAATGATTCCGCTTGCATTTAGTAAAGGAGCTGGATATGAGAGCAACTCTCCAATGGCATTAGCAATTATTGGAGGTATGATAAGCTCTACAATCTTATCTTTATTTGTAGTTCCAGCATTTTATGCAATATTGTATCCACTTGATAGATGGCTAAGAAAGTGGTATGAGAAAGGGGAGGTGTAAGTAATTAAGCTCAAAAGAGCTTAATTAAATTTATGCAATCTCTGGAATTCTTATATTTTGACCAGGATATATTAAATCAGCATCTTTAATAACTTCTAAGTTAGCTTCAACAATATATTCATATTTGTTTCCATCGCCATAGTGTTCTTGAGCAATACCCCATAAAGTATCCCCCTCTTTAATTGTATAAAATTTTGGCTCTGGTAAGTCGCGTTCATTGCTAGCTTCTATAATTTCTGGTGTTAATAGCTGATCTGCATTTACGCTCTCAACACCCTCTACATTACCAGCAATTAAAATTACTTTTTCTCTTGTATCACTATCTTTTGCAACGCCTGCAAGTGTTACAACACCATCTTCTACAGATACAACCAGACCTTGTACTGGTTCATCAGTAAAACTCTCTTCTATCTCTTTTTTGATTGCTTCATCATCATTGCCACTACCAAGCAGTTTTTTACCTGCATCTTTAAAGAAACTAAATAGTCCCATCTTTTCTCCTTAAGTAAATATGGAGATTATTATAACATATTTTTATTGGTTTTCTAAAATTTTGGGCAGTGTTATGCCTGTTTGTTTTTGATATTTACCTTTTCTATCGGCATATGTTACTTCGCACTGCTCGTCGCCTTCTAAAAATAAAACTTGCGCAATTCCTTCATTTGCGTATATTTTTGCAGGAAGTGGGGTAGTATTGCTAATTTCAATAGTAATATGCCCTTCAAACCCCGGTTCAAACGGAGTTACATTTACAATAATACCACATCTTGCATATGTACTTTTGCCAAGACAAATTGCTAAAACATTTGGAGGCATTTTAAAATACTCAACTGTTCTTGCAAGCGCAAATGAGTTTGGCGGAACAATACAGACATCACCTTTAAAATCTACTACATTTGCATCATCAAAATCTTTAGGATCTACTACTTGTGCATTTATATTTGTAAAGATTTTAAACTCATCACTTACTCTAATATCGTATCCATAGCTACTTAAACCATAACTTACAACTCCCTCTCCTACAAGACCTTCGCAAAAAGGGGTAATCATACCTTTTTTAGACATCTCTCTTATCCAGCTATCAGACTTTAAACCCATATAAACCTCTTTATTTTCATTTAATTTATGGTATTATAACCAAAATATTTTTACATTTATAAGTATTAAAACTTATAAAGCTTTGAAGGAATTATTATGAATTTGGATGAGATTAAAGAATTAATCAGAGTTTTTGGAAGAAGTAAACTAGGTACTCTTAAAGTTAAAGATGGAGAATTTGAGATATCTATGAAAAAGGAGGGGCTTGAGGTAGCAACAAATATCGCACCACAAACTGTTACAACACCTCCTAAAGTTCAAGAGAGCTCTGCATCTGAGGCAGTTAAAAATGATACTGTAGTAAATGATAATAGTACTAAAGAGGGTGATATAATTGCATCTCCAATGGTTGGAACATTTTATGCGGCTCCATCGCCAGATTCTCCGCCATTTGTAAATGTAGGCGATAGCGTTAGAAAAGGGCAAACACTTTGTATTTTAGAAGCTATGAAAATAATGAATGAATTAGAAGCTGAATATGATTGTAAGATTTTAGAGATTTTGGTTCAAGATGGAGAGCCAGTAGAGTACGATATGCCACTATTTAGAGTAGAGAAGTTATAATGCAAAAAGAGATAAAGAGAGTTTTAATTGCAAATAGAGGCGAAATTGCCCTAAGAGCTATAAGAACTATAAAAGAGATGGGTAAAGAGGCTGTTGTTGTTTACTCAAAAGGGGATGAGGGTGCCGCATATTTAGATTTTGCAGATGCGGCTGTATGTATTGGAGGAGTTAAAAGTAGTGATAGTTATTTAAATATTCCAGCAGTAATTTCAGCCGCTGAGATTACAGAGAGTGATGCAATTTTCCCAGGTTATGGATTTTTGAGCGAAAATCAGAGTTTTGTAGAGATTTGTAAGCATCATGGAATTGAGTTTATTGGTCCATCTGTTGAAGTTATGGAGTTAATGGCTGATAAATCTAAGGCTAAACAGATAATGGCAAAAGCTGGTGTGCCAACAATTCCTGGAAGCGATGGAGCAGTTGAGAATCCTCAAATTGCAAAAGAGATGGCTAAAGAGATTGGCTATCCTGTAATTTTAAAAGCCGCGGCAGGTGGCGGCGGAAGAGGAATGAGGATAGTTGAGGATGAAAGCTATATTGAAAATGCTTTTTTAGCATGTGAGAGTGAGGCGGTTAATGCTTTTGGTGATGGAACATTATATATGGAGAAATTTATTAAAAATCCTCGCCATGTAGAGGTGCAAATTTTAGGTGATAAGTATGGTAATGCAATTCATTTGGGAGAGAGAGATTGCTCAATGCAGCGCCGTCATCAAAAACTTATAGAAGAATCGCCAGCTGTGGTTTTAGATGAAGAGCAGAGAAAAAAACTTCATGAAGCCGCAGTTAATGCAACTAAATATTTAAAATATGAGGGTGCTGGAACATTTGAGTTTTTAGTCGATAGCGATAATAACTTTTATTTTATGGAGATGAATACGAGGCTTCAAGTTGAGCATTGTGTTAGCGAAATGGTTAGCGGAATCGATATTATCGAATTAATGATTAATATAGCAGAGGGTAAAGAGCTTCCTAAACAAGAAGATATTACTTTAAAAGGGCATGCGATTGAGTGTAGAATAACTGCTGAAGATCCGGTAAGCTTTTTGCCAAGCCCTGGAAAGATTCAAAAGTGGATTGCGCCAGGCGGTAAAGATGTAAGAATAGATACGCACGCATATTGCGGATATATTATACCGCCACATTACGATTCTATGATAGGAAAGCTTATAGTTTGGGGCGAAAATAGAGATAAAGCAATAGCGAAAATGAGACGTGCGCTCGATGAGTTTGAGGTTGCCGGGGTTAAGACTACAATTGAGTTTCATAGAAAAATGATGAGAAATAAAGATTTTATAAATAATAATTTTGATACTAAATATTTAGAAAACTACAAAGGGTAATTTTACCCTAAAAAATAATTAAGAGGTAAAATATGGTTGTAACGAGATTTGCACCAAGTCCTACGGGATATTTGCATATTGGGGGTTTAAGAACGGCACTTTTTTCATGGCTTTGGGCAAGAAAAAACAATGGAAAATTTTTATTAAGAATAGAAGATACAGATCTTAGCAGAAACTCGCAAGATGCATTGCAAGCTATTTTAAAGGCATTTGAGTGGGTCGGGCTTGATTATGATGGGGATGTGATTTATCAATCCAAAAGATTTGATATTTATAAAAAGTATATTAATAAGCTTTTAGAAGAGGGTAAAGCTTATAAGTGTTATATGAGTAAAGAGGAGCTTGATAAATTGCGTCAAGAGCAGATGGCAAGAGGAGAGCACCCAAGATATGATGGTAGATATAGAGATTTTTGTGGCACACCGCCAGAAGGTATTGAGCCTGTAATTAGAATTAAAGCGCCGCTTGAAGGATTTATAGAGTTTGAAGATGGCATTAAAGGAAAAATTAAAATTTCAGCTGATGAGGTTGAT
>CAZCOI010000244.1:0-3142 GCA_964500335.1 uncultured Nitratifractor sp. | reverse complement strand
AACATTTTTATTTTTTAAATAACTTGTCTTCAAGCCCTAAACTTAGGTCTTTCTAACGCCCCTTCTTGTTGGGAGCCGAAATTATATACAAAGAACCCTTAAAAAAAGCTTAACTTTGGGAAAAGTTTTTTTATTTTTTTTGGGTGGGTTTTAGATGTCAATTTTCCTTCAGTTTTATAGGCTACAAAATATGTGTATATCCTGTTTCTGGCTCTATAGCTATAGTAATTATTTCATCATCATTAGCTATGTTACAATCTAAAACTGAGCATAACTCAATTCTACATTGGTTTGCTACTAAATGGCTTCCAGCAGGGGAACTTGTACCATTGTATGGCGTATTTAGATAGCGACTATTACCATATAATAATCTACCAATATGATCATATACAATTCTTCTAACTACGCCACTACGACAACCTCCCCTAAATTCAATATCCTTAATATTATACTTATGTCCTAAATTCATACTTACTGTAACTTCAGGATTAACACTACCTGAGACTTTATAAGCAACCGTACCAGCGGAATAACCGCCTGTCATAAATTGTTTAGTATTCAAAATATTTTTTGCTATTTCAATTTTGTCGGGAGTTCCTGTGTGAGAACCAGCATGATCTGAAAAAATTGTATATGCCCATTGCTTATCACTACCATCAGTTTTTGCAAAAAATAGTTGCCACCTACTCTTGAACCAGTTAGGATCATTAGGATCAAACTTATTATCCATCATAGCTAGATGCTGAGTGTATCTAAGATGTGAAACTACTTGATTAGCTGCTTCTATAAGAGTAGGACGATTAAAACTAGACATAGCAATAGAAGAGAGTATACCAATAACTATAATTACAAATACTAACTCAATAAGAGTAAATGCTTTTTTCATGAAGAGACCTTTTATCGATACAGTAGTTTTTATTCTACTATATCGACTAAAAGGGGAAATTATTTAGATTTTTTCTGCTTTTTGTACATCATATAAGATATCATCCATTGGATGTCTATACATTGGCATTGCAAGTCTTTTTTCATCAAGAACATGACCGATGAAACCTATACTTCTACCAACAATAAAGAATGCATTTAGAGTTCCTGATTCAATAAACTCATTTATCTCATCTTCTCCATAACCTAATGCTCTCCACATATCTACCATAAGGATACCAATAGTACCATCGACATTTAAGATAAGATTCTCTTTTTTACTGGTTGTTAATGCTTCTACTGTTTTTGCATAATCAAGTAGTGGCGTACTTGGGAAATGTTCTGCTGCAAAATTCATAAGACCTGTAACTCTTAAGTCTGGATTCTTAAGTGATTTGATTCTATGACCAATTCCTGGAATTGGTACACCCTCACCTTTCATATATTTTAAGAAAGCTTTAGGATCAAGATTATTGTCATCTGCATATTTAAAATATTTAGCTGCACCATCAATAGCACCACCAAATCTTGGTCCAATTGTTAGAAGACCAGTTACTAGTGATTCAACAACACTTTTTCCTGCTCTTGCTGTTACTTTTGCATTATGTGCACCTGAAACAGCTGGTCCATGATCTGCAACTGTTTTGATAACAGTTTCAATAAACTCTGTAGCCCATTTTGGATACTGTTTTTTGAACCATAATAGACTTATAACATCACCAATACCTTTTCCTGTATCTGGCGTTGCCACAGAGCTAATAGGGAATCCTGCATAAGTTGCCTCTTCACCTCTATCATCAGAGATAGTACAGATAAATTGTTTACTTCTTCTTACTTTTGGAACTATATTAATTTCAGGTTCAGCAACTTCTGGAAGATTAAGATCTGTAAATACTTTATTGATCATTGCTGGTAATTCATTGAATGAAGTTGGAACATGAATACCTGCATCAGCCATAGCTTTGTTTTTATATTCAGCTGTCTCTGAATCTGCATTTGCACTAGCTCCTGCATGTCCAAACTGAACACCACTATCATAATATTTAGCAATTGTTCCAATACACCATGCAATAATTGGCTTAGTGATTCTACCATCTTTGATAGCTTCTATTACTTTGTACTCTTCAGTACCACCAACTTCACCAAGAAGAATCATATATTTAACTTCTGGATTAGCTTCCATTCTAAGTAAGTTATCTATAAAAACTGAACCAACAAATCTATCTCCACCAATTGCAACACCTTCAGCAATACCATCAGCATTAATAGCAATAATATTTGAGAGTTCATTAAATAGACCACCAGAACGAGTTACAAGCCCACAACTTCCTGCACGATGAAGTTTAGAATTTATAATATTTTCAATCGTTCCACCAATATTTGCAATTTTAAATGCACCTGGAGCAATAGCACCAACTGTTGCTGGTCCAATAATAGTTACATTTTTACTTCTTGCATATTCATTCATTCCACGAGCAAGTCTCTCAGGAATACCTTCAGCAGTAATCATCATAGATGAGAAACCACCAATATCAAGTGCTTCCATAGTAACATCATAAGCTGTTCTAAAAGATGCAAAGTTTAATAAAACATCAGCTTGTGGTTGAGCAGCTTTTGCTTCTGCTGTTGTTTTATATAGAGGAATCATAACTTCATCTGGTCCAAAAAAGAACTTATCAAATTTGTTACTGCTTGTAGGTGCAACAATAGCTGCTACAGAAGGAGTTTCTCTCTTAATTGTATAATCATAATCCAACATTCTTTGGATTGCAGTCTTGTTGTTATTCCAGAAAATTGCTTGAGTATCTCTTGTATATAATTGTGCCATCTATTTATCTCCTTCTAACGCCATTCTAACAATATCAGTAACATGAGTCTCTGGTCCATAAACTTCTATATAAAGCCCTAATCTATCAGCAGCTTCTTTGATATCTTTTAAACCTTTTTCATAGTTTGGTCCACCACGACGAACATAGATCTTTATACCAATCTCTTTCATCTTATCTGCATACTCTTCAAATGCTTGAATAATACCTGTAAAAGTTTTTGCAACATCAGTAAAGTTTGCA
Source organism: uncultured Nitratifractor sp. (assembly GCA_964500335.1). Classification (GTDB taxonomy): domain Bacteria; phylum Campylobacterota; class Campylobacteria; order Campylobacterales; family Sulfurovaceae; genus JAADEQ01. The sequence continues at coordinate 149 of CAZCOI010000244.1, read as the reverse complement.
ATAGCACCACCGATAATCAAAATTTTATCTCTACCTTGAGCATCTTTTTCTCTTGTCATAAGATCTAAAAGTGTTTCAGCATAAAATTTTGTCTCACCTGTTGTTGGTCCACCACTATACTCACCATAGTTTGCAAGATCATCAATACC
>CAZCOI010000243.1:0-3919 GCA_964500335.1 uncultured Nitratifractor sp. | reverse complement strand
CTCACCCGGAGCCAATTTGGCAGCTCAACCAGCGGCTTTTACAAATTTTGTAAGTTTTGCATCCATTTTTAACCTTTAAAAACTAATTACTTTGTCGCTATCAACCACCCAATTAGCCAAATCTGCCATTGTAGCTTTAATCTCTGGTGCAAAATATGGCTCATTTTTATAAATACCGCATCTTGCTTGGCAAGTTCCACAAACCTTTAGCTCTATGCCCTCTTTATACATCTGCTTTAACATTTGCACTAAATCATTATCGTAATTTTGTGGCATTTTATTTGCCTCTCTTGCTAAATCTACGCTATCGTTCATTAAAAATATTCTAACTTCGTTGCCATCTTCAAAAAGCTTTTTAGCAAGTCTTAGCCCATTCCAAGCTACATCTGTTCCATCGTATGGTTCATGGTTAAATATAATTAAAACTTTCATCTTTTCTCCTTAAAGTGTTACACTATCTGTATTTAAAAGCATATCCATACTATCGTATGCATTGCCAATCTCTCCTACTTTTAACTCGCTTGCATCTATATTATAAAAGTTTAAACAAAGCCCACAACTATATATCTTCACACCTCTATTTTGCAACTCTTTTAAAATATCTATAACCTCTTGATTTTCCTCTTTGGTAGTTAAAAATACACCCCTATTTACAAGCACAATATTTTTTGGTAGTTTTTTAAACTCGAGTGTAGTTTTTAAAAAGCCCTTTATTAAAATAGTGCCAAGTTCGCCTTCGCCTACTTTATCGCTTTTTATAAACAGAGTTTTATCTAAAAATTCACCCTCTTGAGCAACTATATTGCACTCGTAACCTTTTATAATTGTAATTAAGGTTTTGTCTTGGTCTATTTTTTCTTCTCTAAATTCATAACCACCTTTTGTAGCAAAGCGCTTAACATTCTCTATTGATGCAATAGAGTTTACTACAACTTCTAAAATAGAGTCTTGCTCTAACTCTTCTAAGGCTTTTTTTGTCCTTAATACTGGTTCTGGACAAGCCAAATCGCAACAATCGATTTTCATAATGATACCTTTAAAAATTTTTTGCATAATGACAAATAATTTTCGAAGAAAAAGAAGAAAATTATAGTCTGCCTAACCCTTAGGCCTAAAATTAAAATTTTACCAATATTTAATAAAAATAGGTTGAAGATAAAAATATGAGACAACTAGTTAACAATAAATTTAATCCAAATTATGCATTAAAAATTCATAAATCAACATCAATTATCTGCCAATAGAAACTCTTACTAAATTTTTTAAAGTATCAAACCAGTAATCCTACAAAATTTAGTACTATTTTGATAAAAGTTTAATAGATAATATCTATTAAAATATGCTATCATATCATTATGAAAAAGTTATTACTAATTACAATTTTTACAGTTTCAATTTTTGCTGCTTTTAAGGTGCCAGAGGCTATCAAAAATATTGGCAAACCAACACCAATAGATATTACTTTGTATGCAAAGAATCCATCAACAAAGTGCACTTTAACAATTAAAAATATTAGCCATCCAAAGAGTGATACCAACACAACAATAGAGCCAGTTACAATAAAGCCTGGGCACTATTTTCAAAAAGAGTATAAAAATATCTTAAAAGGTAAATATGAGTTTGAGTATACCTTTAGCAAAGATGGCAAATTTATCGATAGCTTTTTAAAGACAAAGTATATCTTAACTCCACACAACAATAAGCTAAAGATTTTTAAAAAATTTAATCCAACTACCCTAATATCAGTACCTTCTGTATGCAAATAATATGCACAAAGTATCAATTTTAGGGTGTGGCTGGCTAGGGCTTGCAATTGCTAAAAAGCTAAAAATAAAATATCAAATAATCTGCTCTAGCGCTACCAAAAATAGCCAACAAAAGATAAAAAAATTCACCTCAATAGTGCTAAATAGTAGCAACCTATACAAAAATAGAAGCTTCTTTAATACAAATACACTAATTATTGCTATACCACCAAGAAACAACTATTTAAATAATCTAAAACTAATTGCCAAAAATATACAAAGCAATACCCAAGTTATTTTAATAAGCTCTACATCTGTATATTCTGGCTTAAAAAAAGAATACATAAAAGAAGAGGATACCAAATATGTAAAAAATCCAAATATTATGCTTCAAGGCGAGCTTCTTATGCAAAATCTTGTTCCAAATATTGTTATATTAAGAGCTGGCGGACTTATGGGAAACAATAGAATTGCAGGCAAATATAGCGCTGGAAAAGAGCTAGAAAACAGATATGTAAACTACATTCACCAAAATGATGCCACAGAGGCAATAGCTAAAATTATAGAGCAAAAAACCAAAGCTAAAACCTACAATCTAGTAGCCCCACTTAATGCAACTAGAGAAGAGACATTTAACTATACTGCCAAAAAATACGGCTTTGCCAAAACCACCTTTACCAATAAAACTCCAATCAAAAAAATAATCCTCTCAACCATAATAGAAAAAGAGCTAAACTTCAACTTTAAATACACTTCAATTAGCGATTTATTTTAATAAAATCTTTTTAAGTGCTTTATCTATTGTATCACCATATTGTGCTAACACTACTAACAGATCACTTTCATGCTCTTTGTACTCTTAGCGAGCTATGGTAAAGATATATTACCAATTTTAAAGCAGATACATAAGTTTTGGTTTACAGATTTATAAAAATTACGAAAATAGTGGCTCAATAAAAAAGCCTTAATTACTAAAATATATACATTATTAAGCGTATTAATATACTATTTTATAAGCAAATATATAAAATAAAAATACCCCAAAAGATGTTTTGAAGAGATTAAAAAAGTTAGCAAAGATAGACTTTGTGACTATAGCGTTATGAGTTATGAGCTTATAGCATAGATTGGAGGTATGCAGTGCCCTTACAATAAGCAAAATCCACAAGGAGCTAAAAGATTATATACAAAAGATATACCGTTTTGTTTTAGTGATGGAAAAGCGAAACTTTTAGCGGTTGATTGGGTAAAGTTAAGGCGAAGATGTATGTAAAAATTTTCCACTTATTTTAAATACGGACAGATGTGTAGAGCATTTTCATACACACACAAAAACGGGAAATATTAGTATTTTAAACAATTTACCCCCAAGACTTGGATAAAGATAAATAGCACCGATGTAAAAAAGCTAAAGATAAAAAGCAACGATTTAATTAGCATTAGCAACAAATGGGGCGAACTTAACGATATTGTAGTTAAAGTCATCCAAACTGTAAAAGATGGAACTATTTCGTGCCGTTACATTTTAATAAGCAGTTGGTTAATTTGTTAGTAATCGATGAGTTTGATAGTAAATCATTTGAACCCAATTTTAAACAAAGTGCCGTTCAATTGCACTTAAGCATCGCACCAAGCGGAATAGAACTAAAAGAGAGTAAACTTGCCAGTTATTTGGAAAGCCTCAAAAAAGATGAATTAAAAAATAAAATTGCTATAAAAGAGAAGGAAAATGGTTAAAAATTTTCCAACTTTCACACTAAGGAGGACAAAGAAATTTTAACTTTTTTAGTAAATAGCATCATAAATTTTTTGTTGAATTTTTGATAAATTTAAAGGGATAGTTTTATCATCAATTTTAATAGCCAACATATATTTTATAAAATATCTTAAAATTTTCTTGAAAAAAGTAGTTTTATATTTTTAATTTAATTGACTATTTTTTTCGTATAATTCTCCTATAATATTTTCAACTTCTTCTTTAAATAATTTTTTAACTTTTTTGCATAGTTTTGCCTCATACGATGAGTCCATACTATAATCAAAATAAAACGCACTTACAAAAAACATTACTCCGCCAAGAACCCAAAACTTTTCATTAAAATAAATAAGTATAGCCGTAATAATATCTATAGCTAAAATAATATATAAACCTCTTTTTTTATTATCCCCACAAT
>CAZCOI010000242.1:0-1990 GCA_964500335.1 uncultured Nitratifractor sp. | reverse complement strand
AGCTTGCATTCCACCCATAGAGCCACCAACTATTGCATGCACGCTGTGAATACCAAGAGTAGATAGTAGATTTTTTTGCGCTTTTATCATATCTTTAATAGTAATTACCGGAAAGCGCAATCTATAAGGCTCTAACGAAGGATATTGTGGACTCATAGGACCAGTGCTTCCAAAGCATGAGCCTATTGTATTGGTGCAAATTACAAAATACTTTTTTGTATCTATTGCCTTGCCATCGCCAATTAGCCCATCCCACCAACCAGCTTTTCTATCGCCCTCATAAAGCCCAGCAGCATGATGAGAACCACTTAGCGCATGACACACCAATACAACATTGCTTTTATCGCTATTTAATTTGCCATAAGTCTCATAAGCTATATCGTAAGGCTCCAATATACGCCCACTCTCCAAATAAAGAGGCGCTGTAAAGTGTGCAACTTTTGTTGTTATTTCCATAGGCTACTTTTATACTTTTTTGTAATTGTATCTAAAAATTACTAAACCTACATATCATTAAATAACTCTATTATAGCCAAATCTTTTTCTGCTAAAATTTTAAATCCATTCTTACCCTCTTTTAGCTTCATAAAAGATATAACTTTGCCTTTTTGGTTATCGACTTTAAATTTCTTTTTATACTCTACTATGTAATTGCCATTTTTTTTGTATATTAAAAACCTATTTACCTTAAACTTAACATTTTTAACATTTTTCAAAACTCTTTTTTTATCTTGCAATATCTTACTTTTTGGTAAAACCCTACTATAGTAAAAAGCCTCTTTTGCAAAAGAGTTTTTAATAAACTCATAATTTTTTTTAGAAACTTCTCTCCAATACTTTTTAACAAATTGTTTTATCTTTTTCTCTTTTGCTTCGCTTGGCTTATGCAGTTTGTAATCAATATACTTTTTTACGATTTTATCTTTTAAAATAAATGCAACTGGTAACCCCTCGTCACTATATTTTTTCTTAGTTACCATTAAATTTATCTTATTAAAATTATTCTCCACCTCATAAACATCTATAAAATATTTATGTTTATCGCCATAATGTCCCTCTTTTCCTACTCTCCAGATATATTGCGATACTACTATTAAATTTAAATCTTTAAAATAGTAAAAATTAAAGTTATCATACCCTTTTATAATTGGTGCTTTTAATCCAAATTTATCTTCACTTTTACCAACAATTACTAACTTGCCAACATAACCGCTACCATCATAATGCGAACCGCCATAAACTATAATCTCTTTATATCCATCTTTATCTAAATCTATCAAAGCAATAGAGCTTAACTTTGTAAACTTTTTAATCTCTTTTATTAATTTTGGATCATGAAAATAAAATATTGGCCACTGTGGATTTGCATCGTTATCTTTTTGAGAAAAAACAAACTCTTTATTACCCTCTTTTGTCGGATATGTAACTTTTATAATTGCACTTTTTGTAGCGGCCATATCACTATCTTCTTCTAAAAGCTTTAAATTAACGCTAAAATTTTTACCCAAATTTAAATTTTTGTTAAAAACCTCTTTATAACCACTTGCAAAAAGCGCACCAAATAAAAATATAAAAGTTATGATAAATTTCATGCTCTACTCCAAAGCTTGTTTTAAGTTTTCTATTAAATCTTGCACATCTTCTAATCCGACACTTAGTCTTATTAGGCCTTCTGGCACACCAGCAGCAATTAGCTCTTCTTTGCTTAATTGCTGATGCGTAGTACTTGCTGGGTGCGTTACAATAGATTTGCTATCGCCGATATTTACAACTAAAGAGAATATTTTAGTGCTCTCAGCAATCTTTTGCGCATACTCTTTACTCTCAACCTCAAAGCTTAATAATCCGCTTGAAAGAGCATCTTTTAAATATTTTTGCGCAAATTTATAGCTTTTATTACTCTTTAATCCCGGATAATTTACCCTTAAAACCTTTGGATGCGCTTCTAAAAATTTAGCAATCTCTAATGCACTGTTTGAGTGCTGAATCA
>CAZCOI010000241.1:0-2925 GCA_964500335.1 uncultured Nitratifractor sp. | reverse complement strand
GTATTTAGCTGAACATGAACCTCTAAACCAATTACAACTTCAAACATATATATTCCTTAAGTTCTAAAAAATTAAAGATATTATATCTTTTTGCCAATTAAATGTTGGTTATTGGATTGAGAGTTAAGAGCACTAAGGGTTAAGAGTTAAGGGTTAAGAGTCAAGAGTTAAGGATAGCTTAGTGCTTAGTTCTTATTGCTTAATGCTTATAGCTTTTAGCTTTTAATTGGTATATTTGGTTTCTAGTTTCTAGTTTTTGGTTGTTAGTTAGTAAGGGAGAAGGATTAAGAGTTCAGAGTTAAGAGTTTAGAGTTCAGAGCTAAGGGTTGAAGTTAAGGGTTAAGGATAGCTTAGTGCTTAGTTCTTATTGCTTAATGCTTATAGCTTTTAGCTTTTAATTGGTATATTGGTTATTGGTTTCTAGTTTTTGGTTGTTAGTTAGTAAGGGAGAAGGGAGAAGGATTTAGAGTTAAGAGTTCAGAGTTAAGGGTTAAGTGAGGATAGCTTTGAACTTTTGGCATGGCTTTATACTTTAAAAAAATCCAGTGCTTTGTTATCTGTAAAAATGTTTGCTATTTTAAAATAACTTTGCATGACTTCCTACTCTAACTAAAGCTAACTCTAAAATATTATTATCAATTCTATATATTAAAAGTAAATCAGGTTTAATATGACACTCTCTACAACCAAGATAGTTTCCTATTAAATTATGATCTTTATATCTCTCTTCTAACTTTTCGCCATTTGAGAGTTTTAGTATAATATCTTTAACTAATTTTTTATCAGTTTCTTTTAATTTCTTATAATCTTTTTTAAACTTGTAGTTCTAAATATTTTATACATATATTATGAATCCAAATCAGCAAATAGTTCTTTTACATTGTCAAAAGTTTTCCCATCTTTTGTTTCTAATTCATGTAAAGCTTGTAGAGTATCACTATTTGGAAGTTTTAACTCAAATGGTAATCCATTATTGATAACTATCATCTTATTAAAAACATTTATGGCTTGAGAGTAGTTAAGTCCTATTTGGTTTAAAATCTCTTTAGCTTTTGCATAGTTTTCTCCATCAACTCTTATTGTAGTTTGAGTTTTACTCATGATAAATCCTTTTGAGTATTTTTATATATTATATCCCAAATAAAATACAAAATCAATATTTTTCTGAAAAATTTTGCCTTCTTTTTTCTTGTGCAATTAGAGTTAAGTGCTAAGAGTTCAGAGTTAAGGATTTAGAGCTAAGAGTTAAGAGTTAAGGATAGCTTAGTGCTTAGTTCTTATTGCTTACAGCTTTTAATTGGTATATTGGTTATTGGTTTTTAGTTTTTGGTTTGAAAAAGGTTTAGTTTTCTTGCATAAAATTTTATAAAAAAGGTTTAAAATGTCTATTTTAACAGTAAGCTCTTTAAATGAAAAGATAAAAGCTATCTTAGAAGCTACTTTTATGCATGTTATGGTTGAAGGTGAGGTAGGTTCAGTTACATACCATAGTAGTGGGCATTTATATTTTAGTTTAAAAGATGAATATAGCACAATAAAGTGTGTTATGTGGAAAAGCAATGTAAAAAAACTAAAATTTAAACTAGAACAAGGAGAACATATTGTAGTAGATGCCTCTTTGGGGGTATATAGCCCAAGAGGAGAGTATCAATTAATTGCTACAAATATAGAACCATACGGCAAAGGTGCTTTAGCTTTAGCTTTCGAACAGCTTAAAAAGAAGCTTGAAAAAAAGGGCTACTTTGATGATACCCAAAAAAAACCTCTTCCAAAATTTCCAAAAAATATTGCAATTATTACAGCATTAAATGGAGCGGCTCTACAAGATATGCTAAAGGTTGCAAATAAGAGATGGAGATTGACTAAAATTAGTGTTATTGATGTTTTAGTTCAAGGAGAGAGTGCTAGTAAAGAGATAGCAAAAGCAATAGAATATGCTAATAAGAGCGATTTTGATATTATAATAATTGCAAGAGGTGGCGGTTCACAAGAAGATTTATGGGCATTTAACGAAGAGATAGTAGCAGATGCAATCTATTACTCTAAAATCCCAATTGTTAGTGCTATTGGGCATGAGGTAGATTTTTTAATAAGCGATTTTGTAGCAGATTTAAGAGCACCTACACCAAGTGCGGCAATGGAGATAGTTTTACCAGATTCAAATGAGTATTTAATGATGTTAGATGAGCTTAATATGGCATTAGAAAAGAGCATAAATTTAAAACTTTTAAGAGCAAATGAGCAGTTAAGTACTTTAAAACAACAGCTTAAAGTATTATCTCCAATTGATAAATTAAATTTAATCTATAAAGAGTTTGAGACTCTAAAATATCAGTTAAATAGTCAAATAGAACATAAATTTAGACTCTTTAGTAGCAATCTTGAACCATTAAATAGAAATCTTTTTAATTCATTAGAGATATTATTTAAAATAAAAGAGGGAAATTTAAAAAATCTTCAAGAACAATTAACTTCTGCAATAAAGCAAAAAGAGGTTCAAGCAGGTTTTGTTGAGGTTATTAAAGATAAAAAAAGAGTTAATATTTGCGAACTTAATTTAGATGATGAGTTTACTTTAGTTAGCAATAGTTGTAAATTAGAGGTAAAAGCAAAAACTACTCCAATTAAGCTTTAATTCAAAGTTGGGTAAAATATTAGCATTTTATAAAATTGATGGAGAAAATTTATGACAGAAGCAAAATATATCTGGATGGATGGAGAGCTTAAGCCTTGGGCTGAGGCTAAAGTTCATATTTTAACTCACACTCTGCATTACGGAAATGCGGTTTTTGAAGGCACAAGAGCGTATCAAACAAAAAATGGTTTAGCAATTTTTAGATTGCAAGAGCATGTAAAAAGACTCTATAACTCTGCAAAAATTGTTGCAATTGAACCAAATAGAGATTTTGACGAGGTATTAAACGC
>CAZCOI010000240.1:0-2426 GCA_964500335.1 uncultured Nitratifractor sp. | reverse complement strand
TTCTTTTTCATTTATATTAATATTATCTTCAATTATAGTACTAGGAAATGTAATAAAGTCAAACTTTTTGGTAGCGCTAAAACTTACACTATTGCTATTAATTTTATTATCTAAATAGCCTTTAGTAATTACATCGCTATCTTCAATAGGTTCGCCAACATTTGTAATTCTATGCCCTCCCATATCTATATCGTTTGCGCATGTTGCAAAAAGAGATGAGCAAGTAAGTAAAGATGCTACTATAAGATTAGATAATTTAAATATTTTTTTCATTTTTTTCTCCTTTGATTCTTTTTTTATTTGCAATTGATAGATTTTTATTCTCATCTATCCACTTAATTACCTTTTTTCTGTTATATCCATAGCCTCTTTCTAAAAAGCTAGTATCAACACTTTTTAGAAGTTTTGCATTGCTGTTTAAAATATAAAAGTGTGGTGTTCCTTTAATTGGAGGTAGTTGCATTAAAAACTCTTTTGTCTCTTTTGTCATATTTTTGCCAAAATAGACTCTTACAACCTCAAAAGAGTTATAAAACTTTTTAGCAACTTTTGGATGGTCATCTAAGAAGTTATCAAATGTGCCGCACCATCTACACCAATTTCCGCCAACAACTAATAAAATATTTTTATTTTTTTGTTTTGCAACTTTTAAAGCTTTTTCAAGCTCAATATTTGGGTTTGATTTTGGGTTATACTCAATGCTATATTTTGGTAAATTATCTATATTAAACTCTGCATTTAAAAATATTGTTGCAAAAATTATTAGTAATATTTTAAATCTCATTATCTCTCCTTATTGTAAATTTTCATCTAAATCGCTATTATCAAACTCATCACAACCGCATGGACCGCTACCGCTAGGTACAATAAAACTCCAAGTTTGGTTATCTTTTATACCTTTATTTGTAAAGTTTGACTCATCTATAAATGCACTTGTATCAATTTTTACATAATGTTTTGCGCCATATACTAGATGGCTAGATAAATTTACATTTACTTTTGAGCCATCTATAGTTGTTGTATCTGTAATCTCACTATTAATAGATACAGTATGTTCAATATCACCATTTGCTTTATAGACTCTTATACCTTTATTTGGCACTTTTTTTATCTTCTTATCAAAATATTTATACTCTATTGTTATTACTCTGTTACTGCCATCTATATTTGAGCTATTTGGTGCTGGGGTTAGAGATTTTATACTAAATTTTATGCTACTTACAATTTCTTGAATTTTTTGGGTAGTATCAACTTCTGTAGCCTCTTTTGAAGCAATAGTTTCATTTAATTTATCAATAATTTTATCATCAACGCCATATACCTTAGCATCAATATAGTCTTGAATAGTAGGAGCACTCTTAGAAGAGTCATTTGCATACTCTTTGATTTTATTAATTGCATCAATTTGTTTTACAGTAGAATTTATAGCAATAGTTATCTCATTAAATGAACTAAAAGTACCATTCTTTAAGGCAATATTTAAATTATTAATATTTTTTAAAGTAACATTAGTAAAACCCAAATTTTTATAATCTTGCAATATAGGAGGTGTATTATGTTTTTTTATAGCAAAATCTATTAAATTATTATAGCTATTTACAATATTTTTTATATCATCTAAAGTATTAATATCACTTTTTCTTATTATACTATTTATCTCATCTAAGTTATCTTCATTAACGCCACTAATCTTAGCATCAATATAGTCTTGCAGAGTTGGAGTTAAACCGTTACTGTTTGCAAAATCTTTAATTTTATTAAAAGCTTTTATCTCTTTGTTTATATCATCTATAACATTTTGCAGACTATTTATAGAGATTTTGCTGTTTTTTATAGTGTTGAGTATTTTATTTAAATTATTGTTATTTATATCTTTTAAATTTATAGTAGTAAAATCTTGTAAAGTTGGCTCAATATTGCTATCTCCTTTAATAAAGCTATCTATTTTATTAAAACTATTAATAATATTGTTAATTTTATCTGTACTATCTACATCGCTACTATTTTTATTTGCAATTATTTTGTTTACTTCATCTAAATTATCTTCACTAACGCCGCTAATCTTAGCATCAATATAGTCTTGCAGAGTTGGAGATGAGTTGTTATTATCATTAGCAAAATCTTTAATTTTATTAATAGCATTAAATTGCTTAATAGCGCTATTTACAATATCTTGAATCTTTTTAGCTGTATCGATTTTATCAATACTTTTATTAGCAATTTCATGATTTATAAAGTCAATATTATCTTCATTAACACCGTAAATATCTATATTTTGATAATCTTATATATTTAGATTTGATTTATTATTATCTTTAGCATAATTTTTTACTTTATTAATAGCATCATTTTTTTTATTAATTTTATTAACAATCTTTTCTATTTTATCAATAGAATCTATTTTAGTAGATTTTATTGCTTGATTT
>CAZCOI010000239.1:0-2253 GCA_964500335.1 uncultured Nitratifractor sp. | reverse complement strand
CATCTGCCCATTATCAAGATAGTTTGACTCTATTAAAACCTCTACTATATATGAGTGTCCGTGAATATTTTGGCTACATCTAAGTGTAGAGCAATCTCTTACAATATGGGCATTTTCAAATTTAAAAAGCTTTCTAATTATCATTATCTAAGCTTTCCATTGGTTTCTAGTTCATCAATTTTTCTCTGCATATCTTCTCTTACCTTTTCATACCAATCTTTAGGAGCATCTTTTACATCAAAAGCATCTAGGTAGTGTATCTCAATTGTGCCGCTATGCCCTGTTTTATTATGTTCATTAAGTACATATTTACTGCCAACAATTACAATTGGCTGAACTCTCATTTTAAGTTTATTAGCAACTAGCATCGCTCCAGGTTTAAAAGGTAAAAGTTTTTGATTTTTAGCTCTTGTACCTTCTGGGAAAATAGCAACAGCTCTTTTTTTATCTTCTATACTCTCTTTTGCATCTTTTAAAAGTTTTATAAGCCCTGCTTTATTATCTCTATCTACACTTATCATATCGCCATTTTTAAGTAGATGACCAAACCAAGGCGTATCAAAAAGCTCTTTTTTAGCAACCCATCTAAAATGGGTGTTTTCTATAGCTTCAAGGGCAATAATATCCATTATTCCTTGATGATTTATTAAAAATAAATTTGCATCTTTATCTCTTTTACCATAAGTTTTTAATTTTGCACCCATAAAAAATAGAATTGCTCTATTTAGTTTATGCATTATAGTGCCTTTATATTTAGGAAATATAGTAATTAAAGGTATCATTAGCAGTGCAACAATACTAGATATTACAAAAGCACCCCAATAAAATCTAATCTTTGCATAAATCTTCATCTTTAACCCATCCTATAATATTTTTATATTCAATTTTATTGAAATTTTTATATTTTTTAATTACGCTTGTTTCTATTTGACTATCAATTTGTTTTGAGATATTGCTATTTTGTGTTGGCAAGATATATACAGACGCCCCCTCTTGAATACATATATCTCTCTTTGGCATATATTGATATATAGCAAAGGCAATCATTAAAAATGCCAAAATAAAATATAATATATCTTTTGTTAAAAATAGGAGTATAAGTATAATAAAAATTGAACCAAAAACTACATACTTTTTTATCTTATCAAAAGTTAAATCTTTTGGAGATAGCTCTATATCTTGACTATATCCAGATTTTATAGAAGTAGATATCTTTTTTTTGACAAATCTATTTTTTATTAAATTATAGTAAGAAAAAGTTACACTCTTTTGTTTTGAAGGTATTATAAAGTAGTAATTTGCTGTAACTCTCGCACCATCTCTTTTTATATTTTCGATTCCATCATCTGTTACATGTGGTATTTTTATATCTTCTAAATTTGCTTCTGTTGCTTCTAAAGAGAGTGTAATTAAAGAGTTTTGTGAGTCATAAGGATCAATTTTTACTCTATTTACTCTTAAACTTGAAGCGAGTAAGTTTGAAAAATTTTTTGCTTTTGAGGTATCTAAAGTTTTTATAGGTATCTTTTGTTGTTGAAGCAAATATGTATAATCTATATTCCAAATGCTTAATTGAGGTATAATTATCTTATCTTCATCATTTTTAGCTTTAAAATAAAAGGTATAAAATGCCTCATTTTTATTTATTAGCTTTATTGGTTTAGAATCTATTGGCTGATATAAACCAATTATATCAAACTCAAACTCTGGAGGTTTTTTATCGTTATAATGTTTTGCCAAAATTGTAACAGGAAAAATTTGATTTTTATATACAAATTTTGGTATATAGCTATAACTATATGGAGCATTTTTTGCAAATAAAATAGTACTAAAGAGCAAAATAAAAATTGCTCTTATAGTAAAATAAAATATTTTCAACCTTTAAAGCCTTCTAGCATTTTTATACCATCAGTTGAACCTAAAACAGCTTCTATAGCACGCTCTGGGTGAGGCATAAGACCAAATACATTTTTCTCTTTATTGCAAACCCCAGCAATCTGCTCTACTGAGCCATTTAGCACAACAGGCTCGCCAGACTCATCGCAATATCTAAGTAGTATTTGATTGTTCTCTTTTAGCTCTTTTAATCCATCTTCATCTATAAAGTAGTTGCCATCAGCGTGAGCTACAGGTATATTTAAAACCTCTCCAACTTTACACTCTTTTAAAAAGATATTATCGTTATTTACCACTTTTATATGCTGAAATTTAGAGATAAAGTGCAAAGAGTTGTTTCTCTTTAGCGCTCCTGGA
>CAZCOI010000238.1:0-1631 GCA_964500335.1 uncultured Nitratifractor sp. | reverse complement strand
ATTATACACTATTTTTTTAAAATAAAAGTTCCATTTACATCTTTTGCTCTTGTAGCTCTCTCTTTTGCATTATATTTAAGCTCACGCCCTTTTACAATATCTACACTTCTATTTATTGTAAAACTTTTAGGTGTTACTAGCTCTTTTGTTTTGGTGTTATATATTGCTTTTTGAGATTTATAAATAACTCCATCTCTCTTTACTGCTTTTACATCTTTTGTAAGAATAATTTTATCTTCTGAGTAAACAGACTTTTTTGCTGTTAGGCTTTTTATTGCTTTGTTTGTTATATTGGCATCTTCTATATACCACTTCTTACTCTTTTGATATGCATTTTTTGCTTTAAGCGTATGAAGAAGCGAAGTAGAGTTTATCTCATATTCAATAAAATCATTTATCTCACTGCTTCTGCTGTTAACTTTTTTGGGCTTAATTTTTTGCTCTTGTTTGCTACTTGTAGTTAAAAGCAGTAAAAAAAGCAAGCCAATAGTAGCAGCTAGTATATACTCTACTCTACTTCCCATACTCTATAAAAGTCCTTTTGCAAGCCATTTTGCTCTATTAAGTAATCAATCATCTCTCTTACTGCACCACTACCACCATTTTTTCTTAGAGTTATATCTACATTAGATTTTATAAAATCATGCGCATTATTTGGGGCAAAACTAATTTTTGCTCTTTTTAGCATATTGTAATCATTTAAATCATCTCCAATAGCAGCTACATTATCCCAGCTAAGATTGAGCTTATCTAATATCTCTTGCACCTTTTTATCTTTTTGTTTTATCTTTTGATAGAGATGCTCTATTTTTAGCTCTTTTGCTCTATTTTCAACAATTTTTGACTCTCTACCAGTAATTATTGCTACATGCAATCCAAGTTTGATCCATGTAGCAATACCTAACCCATCTTTTACACAAAAGCTCTTTAGCTCTTCACCGCTGTTGCTATATGTTATTTGGCCATTTGTCATTGTGCCATCAACATCTAAAATAATTAGCTTAATCACAATACACCTTTTGTGCTTGGCACTCCAACTCTACTATTTTGTGCAACTGCTCGTCTTAAAGCAACTGCAAATGCCTTAAATGCAGCCTCTGCAATGTGGTGATTATTTGTGCCTCTATTAAAAGTTAGATGCAAATTTAGTGGCATATTAAATGCAACCGATTTAAAAAACTCCTCTACAAGCTCCAAATCAAAACTTCCAATTGCTCCACTATTTAGTGGCAAATCATATACCAAATATGCCCTATTGCTTAAATCTATATCGCAACTAACACTTGCCTCATCCATAACAACTGTTGCATTACCATATCGCTCTATCCCTTTTGCTGGATAGATAGCCTCTTTTAAAGCGCTACCCAAAACTATACCAACATCCTCTACACTATGGTGCGCATCTATATGCAAATCCCCTTTGCAAGTAACTTTTAAATCTATAAGAGAGTGTCTAGCAAAACTATCTAACATATGGTCAAAAAAGCCAATACCTGTATTAATATCAGCTTTTCCACTGCCATATAGCTCTAACTCTACACTAATATTTGTCTCTTTTGTCTCTCTTGTTTTTGTAACCATCTCTAATCCCTTACTATAAATGCACCATTTATATTGTTTGTTTTTATAAA
>CAZCOI010000237.1:0-12196 GCA_964500335.1 uncultured Nitratifractor sp. | reverse complement strand
GATAAAGCTCCAAGCAGAAAAGCGGGTGAGCCAGATAATAAAGCGAGCCACTATTGGTTAGCAAGATATTGGGCTGAAGCACTTGCTAATAGCGAAGATAGCGAGTTAGCTAAAACTTTTGAGCCGGTTGCTAAAGCTCTAAAAGAGAACGAAGCTAAAATTTTAGAAGAGCTTTTAGCAGTAGAAGGTAAAGAGGCTGATGTTGGTGGATACTATATGCCAGTAGATGAAAAAGCTCAAGCTGCTATGAGACCTAGTGCTACACTAAACTCTATTATTGATGCTATTTAATTAAATACTATTTCTAAAAGTAAACAGAAAATTATAAAATCTGTTTATATTAGCCCTTAATAAGGGCTAATAATTATCTATTAATATATAATTATATATGCACTTTAACCTACACATAGGCAATGAGAGTTAAGAGCTTTAAGGAGCTTTTATCTGTCTTGTTGTTAGGTTAAAGTGCAAAAAGTTAAGGAGCTTATATGGAAAAGAAAAGAGGAAAAAAAGTTACAATTATTGGTGCTGGAAATGTTGGTGCTACAGTTGCTTACTCTCTTGCAATGAAAGGTACTTGCCATGAGATTGTTTTAAGAGATAGAAAACCTGGTGTATCTAAAGGAAAAGCTTTAGATATGAGTCAAGCGGCAAATGCGGCAAGAATGCATACAGTAGTTAGAGCCGCAGAAGATGCAAAAGATATTGCAAATAGTGATATTGTTGTTGTAACTGCAGGAAGCCCTAGAAAACCTGGAATGAGTAGAGACGATTTATTGATGGTAAATGCTGAAATTACAAAAGAGGTTATTCAAGATGTTAAAAAGTATGCGCCAGATTCTATAATTATAATGGTTTCAAACCCTCTTGATGTAATGACTTATGTTGCTCTTAAAGAGTCAGGCTTTCCAAAAGAGAGAGTTATTGGAATGGCAGGTATTTTAGATAGTGCTAGAATGGCTCATTTTATTTATGAGAAAATTGGTTATGGTGCTGGACAAATTAGAGCTTCTGTAATGGGAGGGCATGGCGACTCTATGGTGCCATTACCAAAATTCTCAACTGTTGCTGGTGTGCCACTATCTGATATTTTAACAAAAGAAGAGATTGATGAGATAGTTGAAAGAACTAAAAATGGCGGAGCTGAGATAGTTGGATTATTAAAAAATGGTTCAGCATACTACGCACCTGCAAAATCTACAGCAATTATGGTAGAGGCGATTTTAAAAGATACTAAACAAATTCACCCATGTGCAGTGTATTTAGATGGTCACTATGGATATAGTGATGTTGTATCAGGTGTACCTGTTGCGCTTGGGGCTAATGGAGTAGAGAAGCTATTTGAGATGACACTAAATGAAGAGCAAAAAGAGAAGTTTGCTAAGAGTGTTGCATCTGTTAAAGAGATGATAGATGTGCTAAAAGCAAAAAACTTTTTTGATAACTAATAAAGGATAATTATGAGAGTTATTGAGTTTGATGATGTTGTAAATGCTATTAAAAATATGATTATAGTTACTGCGACAAATTTGCCAGAAGATACATTAACAGCACTAAAAGAGGCTTATGAGAATGAGAAATCTCCAGTTGCTAAAGAGGTAATTGCACAACTTCTTGAAAATGCAAAAATTGCAAAAGAGGAAGAGCGTCCACTTTGTCAAGATACTGGACTTGCAGTATTTTTTGTGCGTGTTGGGGAAGATGTAAAAATTAATGGCGGTACTTTAAAAGATGCAATAAATAAAGGAACAGAGTTAGGTTATAAAGAGGGCTATTTAAGAGCTTCTACTTGCGAGCCATTTAGCAGAGCAAATTTAAAAGATAAGATTGGATATAACTTGCCAGCAATTATTCATTTTGACTTAGTTGAAGGCGATAAGATAGAGATTGAGTATGCCGCAAAGGGTGGAGGTAGTGAAAATGTTAGCCGTGCTCGTGTTTTTCCTCCTGCGGCTGGAAAAGAGGGAATTATTGAGTTTGTAAAAGAGGTTGTAAGTGATGCTGGCGGTAATCCTTGCCCTCCAATTACTGTTGGAATAGGAATAGGTGGAACATTTGAGAAAGCTTGTATATCTTCTAAACATGCACTTTTTAGAGATGTAGGTACAAAAAATCCAGATCCAGAACTAGATGAGCTAGAACAAACTATTTTAGAAGAGATTAATAAGCTTGGAATTGGTGCAATGGGAATGGGTGGAACAAAAACTGCACTTGCTGTACATATTGAAGCAAATCCTTGCCATATCGCATCTTTACCTGTATCTGTAAATATTCAGTGTCATAGTTCAAGACACTCTCATATAACTATATAAGGGGTTTTTAAAATGGCTACATATAATTTGACAACTCCTCTAACAGAGGAAGATACAAGAAAGTTAAAAGCTGGAGATGTTGTAAACTTAACAGGAGTTATCTATACAGCTAGAGATGCCGCTCATAAACGCTTAGTTGAGCTTATTGAAAAAGGAGAAGAGTTACCATTTGATTTAGAAGGAAGTGTTATATATTTTGTTGGTCCAACTCCTCCAAAACCAGGAGACCCAATTGGAAGTGCAGGACCAACAACTAGCTATAGAATGGATAGCTATTCACCAACACTTCTAAAGCATGGCTCTAAAGGAATGATAGGCAAAGGTAAAAGAAGTCAAGAAGTTAAAGATGCCTGTGTAAAATATGGTGGAGTCTATTTTGGTGCGACTGGAGGTGCTGGAGCGCTTCTTGGTAAAAGAATAAAATCTGCTGAAGTTATTGCTTATCCAGAGCTTGGTCCAGAAGCAATTAGAAGATTAGAGGTAGAAAATTTTCCTGTAACTGTAATTAATGATACATATGGAAATGACCTTTATCAAATGGGAAGAGAGCAGTATGAAATTAAAGATTAAAATATGCCCTTAGGGGCATTTAACTTATTTTTAATAAATCACATTTTACTAACTGATATATAATATCAAAGCCTTTTATCTCTAATAACTCCGCACACTCACTTTTTGTTATAAGATGTTTTTTATACGCCTCATATATATTATTTTGAGACCTATTTATATATCTTTTTTTAAGCTTTTTGGACACATCTTTAATCACTTACACCTCCTTTTTAAGATTGATTAACTTTAAACAGATAAACATAAAGACCGCTATCTCCAATTACTGGTGATATAAACTCTTTAATCTCTATAGATAAATCTAAATCTTTTGCAATTGATTCAACAATATTAATAGTAGATAGCTCAACACACTCTTCATAATTATTAACACTATCTTTTAATAAATCAATAACTTTTAGATAATTTCTTATAAATTTTGAGCCATTATCATAACTACTAACTTCTGATATTACTATCTTAATTGTATTAACTGCAATATCTAAATATCCATGATAAGCAAAATATAGAGCTTTTGGGAGTTTTTGTATAATTTTTGTAAATAACTCTAGTTCCAAACTCTCAAGAGAGCTCTCATCGACAATATATAACATCTCTAAAGCTCTATAAAGATTAAGTGTTAAAGTAATCTTCTCTTTACTATTTAGCTCATTTGACAACTCTTCAATCAATAAGATATAACTGCTTTTATCTATTAGTTCATTATCAATGTCAAATATTGAATTAACAATAGATAAATTATCTTTTGATTCAATTGTAGAATTAATTATTAACTCTTTGGTATCTTCCAAAACACTGCTATTTAGTAGATTAATATCCTCTTTTTTAAGATGAGGTTTAGTAATTGCTAAGTTTATAAATTCATTTAAATTATTATATTTTTTTATATTTTTATTGCCCAGTTTTTTTAAGTATTGTTGTATTCCACCAAGCAGACCTTGAAATCTTCTAAATATATAATAGTGACTCTCTTTATTTGCAATTACTTCTATGTAGTTCATATACTCTTGAGTATAAATATTGCCAATTGGAGTAATTGAGGTAAATATAGCTCTAGTTATTAGCTTTTTTCTTGAATTTTTAATTATTTGCTCTAAAAGTTTTTCTGAAGCGCTATTATAAAATATATCTTCTCTAATATAGAAATTATCTTGTAATTTATATATTTTTAGCATAGCAACTGCACCACTATTTAGAGCTTTGTAGTATCTATTATAATTTACAATTGTACTCTCACCTGCATAAAGAGTTGTAGATTTATCTATTAAAGAGAGTGCACCCTCTATAACTTCTATTTCTATATTTGTTGCTTGAATATCTTTTAATTTAAAAAGCTCATTTGGTAAAAGTGTTAATTTATATAATTTATACTGTTCATCATTAGGTGTTGAAATTAATGTTAAATTTGAATCACTATTTATACCATCTAAATTATTTCCTATTAATTCATTTAAGCTTATATTTAATGTGGAGGCTATATTTATTAGAGTTGAAATTGTAGGGTTTGATTTTCCCTCTTCTAAACCAAATAGAGTAGATTTTGATATATTTGCCGCCTCTGCTAGTTTAGATAGTGAAATTTTATTTAATAATCTATAATATTTAATTTTTGAACCGATATGATCTATTGTATTTTCTATAGTTTCCATATAAAAGCCTCCAAATAATCTTAGTATTTAGCAAAAGCCCAACTATTGGCACTTTGCACACGATTATATTATACCTATATTAAGAGTTCTTTAAGAAAAAAATAACTAAATGAAATATGAGTTTAGATATAATTTTACAGCTTTCTTAAAAAAAAGATAAAATTAATAAGGAATTTTAATGTTTATAGATAAAGTTGAGCTTACTGTTAGCTCTGGAAAAGGTGGAGCTGGATGTGTATCATTCCATACAGAAAAGTTTATTACCAAAGGAGGACCAGATGGCGGTGATGGAGGAAAAGGAGGAGATGTATATTTTAAAGTAGATGCAAATACAGATACACTATCTTTTTATAGAGGGAAACGAGTCTTAAAAGCCAAAAATGGAAGACCTGGAGAGGGTAGAAAGCGTTTTGGAAAAAAGGGTGAAGATTTAATTTTAGTAGTGCCTCCAGGAACTCAAGTAATTGATGCTCAAACAGATGAAGTATTATTAGATTTAACAGAAGATAAAAAGATTGTAAAATTTTTAGAGGGAGGAAAAGGTGGAAAGGGAAATGTACACTTTAAAAGTCCTACAAATCAAAGACCTACCTATGCGCAACCTGGACTTCCAGGAGTTACAAAAACTGTTAGATTAGAGTTAAAATCAATTGCTGATGTTGGGCTTGTGGGATTTCCTAATGTTGGTAAATCTACACTAATCTCTTCTATCTCTAACGCAAAGCCAGAAATTGCAAATTATGAGTTTACAACACTTACTCCAAAATTAGGAGTAGTACAAATTAGTGAGTATGAATCTTTTTTAATGGCTGATATTCCAGGAATTATAGAAGGTGCCAGCGATGGAAGAGGATTAGGGCTAGATTTTTTACGCCATATTGAGAGAACTAAAACTCTATTATATATGATAGATGCAACAAATTATAGAGAGATGAAGTATCAGCTAGATGCTCTAAAAGAGGAGATTAAAAGATATTCAGATAAATTAAGTCAAAGAGCTTATGCAGTAGCTATTACTAAGATTGATGCTCTGCCTAACGAAGAGCTAAATTTAAAATTAGAAGAGTTTTTTAAAGATATAGATATTAAGCCAAATAAAAAGACTGTAAAGTTTGGAGCTAGAGAGGATATAATCTCATATATGCAAGAAAATGAAGAGTGGGAAGAGATTAATTACTCTTTACCGATTTTTGTTTTACCAATTTCATCAGTTTCAAGAGTAAATTTAGATGCACTTAAATATCTACTATTTAAATTAATAAAGAGTAAAAAAGAGGGTGAGTAATTGAAAAGAGTAGTAATAAAAGTAGGTTCTCATGTTTTAACACAAAGTGGAAAGATTGCTTTAGATAGACTAAATAATTTAGTTGATTTTATTGCACTTCTTCATAAAGATGGCAAAGAGATTATTTTAGTAAGTTCTGGTGCAGTTGCCGCAGGATTTACAAAAATTAATATGAATAGAGAAAAAGTAGAGCAAAAACAGGCACTTGCGGCCATTGGACAGCCACTACTTTTAAAACATTATCAAGATGCTTTTAAGAGGTATGAGATTTTAACAGCTCAAGTTTTATTAACAGCTGATGATTTTGATTCAAGAAAACGAACTCAATATGCAAAGGGTGCAGTAGAGACTCTTTTAAAAAATAAGATTATTCCAATTATTAATGAAAATGATGTAACAGCTACAGAAGAGCTCTTATTTGGAGATAATGACAGATTATCAGCTCATGTTACTTACTTTTTTGATGCTGATATTTTAGCAATTCTTTCAGATATTGATGCATACTATACAGATGATCCTCATAAAAATAAAGATGCAAAGCCAAGAAAAATAGTAAATAGATTAAAAGAAGATGAGTTAGTTGCAAAATGTACCCCAAATGGAGAGTTTGCAACAGGAGGTATTGTAACAAAGCTTCAAGCGGCTAACTTTTTGCTAGAGAGAGGAAAATCTATGTTTTTAGCAAGCGGATTTGATTTAAAAGATGCAAAAAGCTTTTTGCTTGAAAATAGACATATAAATGGAACTCTCTTTACAAAGGATTTAGATGAATAATATAGTATTTATGGGTACTCCAGAGTATGCAAAAGTAATTTTAGAATCTCTTATTAAAGATAGCAATATTAATTTAAGCTTGGTTTTAACCCAGCCAGATAGACCAGTAGGCAGAAAAAGGATTCTTACTCCTCCTCCTGTTAAAGAGTTGGCTATAAAACATAATATTAAAGTTTTGCAACCTGCCACATTAAAAGATTTAGAAATAAAAGAGGCAATTACTCAAGCAAAACCAGATTTTATAATAGTAGCCGCATATGGACAGCTTTTGCCAAAAGATATTTTAAAAATAGCTCCTTGTATAAACTTGCATGCTTCTATTTTACCAAAATATCGCGGCGCTTCACCAATACAAAGTGCTATTTTAAATGGTGATGAGTATAGCGGAGTTACTGCTATGCTTATGGATGAAGGGTTAGATACAGGAGATATGTTAGGTTTTAGATATATCAAAACAAAAGAGGCTCAAAGATTAGATTTAATGATGCAAAAATTAAGCATATTAGCTGGAGATTTAACTTTAGATATAATTAAAAATTATAAAAATATTAATCCTATAAAACAGTTAAATGCTTTAGCCTCTAAATGTAAAAAAATTACTAAAAATGATGGATTGGTTGATTTTAGTGATGCAAACTCTTTATATAATAAATATTGTGCATTTTATGGATGGCCTGGAGTCTATTTAAAGAGTGGCTTAAAGTTAATTGATATAGAGCTTTTAGATACAAATAGCAATAATGAAGAGGGTAAGATAGTTGATATTATTGAAAGTGCAGTAGTAGTTGGATGCAAAAAAGGTAAAATTAAAATTAATATCTTGCAACCTCCTTCAAAACAGAAGATGAAAGCCAAAGCCTATATTGTTGGGAAAAGGATGAAAATTGGAGATACTTTACTTTGATAAATTGGCTTCAACTCAAAAGTATCTTGTAGAGCTTGTAAAAGAGGATAAAATTAATAATGAGATAGCAGTTGTAGCAAAAGAGCAATATAGCGGTGTTGGAAGCAGAAATAACAGTTGGATTGCAAATAAGGGAGATTTAACTTTCTCTTTTTTAATAAAAAAAGAGTCTTTGCCAAAAGATTTACCACTAACTTCAGCATCAATATTTTTTGCTTTTTTTATGAAAGAAGTTTTACATGAATATGACAAAAATTGTTGGTTAAAGTGGCCTAATGATATTTATATAAAAAACAAGAAAGCAGGGGGTGTTGTTACACAAATTATAAAAAAGTTTCTTATTGTGGGGATAGGTGTAAATATAGCTCAAAGAGATGATGAATTTGGAAATTTTGAAAATATAAAAAATGTCGAAAATGTGTTGAATTCATATTTTATGCTATTAAAAAATGCTAAAAGTTGGCAGGAAACTTTTAGTAAATATAAGGTAGAATTTGAAAAGCAAAAGAGTTTTTCGGTGCATATTAAAGGGGAGAAGAAAACCTTGCAAAATGCTATTTTGTGCGATGATGGCGCACTATTAGTAAATAATGAAAGGATATATAGCTTAAGATGAGTGAAGTAATAAGTATAGCTAACCAAAAGGGTGGAGTAGGGAAAACAACAACAGCTGTAAATCTTGCCGCATCTCTTGCAAAAGAGGGTAAAAGAGTGTTACTAATAGATGCAGACCCACAAGCCAATGCAACAACTAACCTTGGATTTCAAAGAACAGATTATGAATTTAATATATATCATGTACTAATTGGAAATAAAGAGTTAGAAGATATTATTATTAGTACAGAGTTTAAAAAATTAGATCTTGCACCGTCAAATATTGGCTTAGTTGGGGTAGAGAGAGAGTTTTATGATAAAAAGAATAAAAAAAGAGAGCTTATTTTAAAAAGTAAAATTGATAAAATTAAAGATAAATATGATTATATAATTATAGATTCGCCTCCAGCTCTTGGACCAATTACAATAAATGCTTTAGGAGCCTCTGATTCTGTAATTGTTCCAATACAGTGCGAATATTTTGCCTTAGAAGGGTTAGCACAGCTTATGAACACCATAGGATTGATTAAAAAATCTATTAATCCAAGGCTTGAGATTAAAGGCTTTTTACCAACAATGTACTCTAACCAAAATAACTTATCTAAGCATGTTTTAGCAGATTTAGAAAGACACTTTAAAGATAATCTATTTAAATTTAAAAAAGACTATATTGTAGTTCCTAGAAATGTCAAAATTGCAGAGAGTCCAAGCTTTGGTGAGCCAGTAATTAGTTATGCTAAAAACTCAAAAGGTTCTAAAGCATATCAGGCATTAGCATCAGCAATTATTAGAAGTAGATAGTAATGGCAAAAAAGAGCGGATTAGGTAGAGGCTTAGGCGATATTTTAAGTGAGATTGGCTCAACATATGAGAGTCAGTTTAAAGAAGCTGTAAAAGATAGTGAAGGAGAGCTTGTAACTCAAATTGATATCGATTTAATTGAGCCAAATCCTTATCAGCCAAGAAAACATTTTGACAAAGAGAGATTAAAAGAGCTATCAGATTCTATTAAAGAGCATGGCCTATTACAGCCAATTGTAGTAATAAGCCATGATGATAGATATATTTTAGTTGCAGGTGAGAGAAGATTAAGGGCATCTAAATTAGCAAATCTTGATACTATTAAAGCTATTATAGCAGATATTAAGTTAGATGAGCTAAGACTTAGAGAGCTTGCTTTAATAGAAAATATTCAAAGGGAAAACCTTAATCCAATAGAGCTTGCAAACTCTTATAAAGAGTTAATTGAAGTTCATAATATAACTCATGATGAACTTGCTAATATTGTACATAAAAGCCGTTCGCAAATTACAAATACTTTAAGACTTTTAAATTTAGATAAATATGCTCAAGATGCAATTATTAAAAACAAAATATCTCAAGGTCATGCAAAAATTTTAGTTACACTTCCTAAAGATAAGCAAAAGCTTTTAGTAGATTCTATTATTGGTCAAAAGCTTAGTGTAAGAGAGGTTGAAACAATTGCAAAAAAAATTAAAGATGGCAATACTAAAGCTTCAAATGATACTATAAAAACAAAAAGCTTTAAAATCTCTAAAGATAAAATTGCTCAAATTAAAGAGTTGTTACCTTTCGAAATAAAGGTAAAAAAAGCAAGTGTAGAGATATTACTCGATTCTGAAGAAAAATTAGATAAATTTATATCCTTTATTAGCAAAACCCCTAAAAATTAACCCCTATTTAAAAGCTAAGATGATAAAATTGCGCATATTTTTATAGGAGGGCAAATGCTAGAACTGTCACCATCGTTAATGCTGATTGTTTTGCTTTTGTTTATAGGCTTAATTGTCTATTTAGATAAAGCACTATATCAGCCAGTTATTAACTTTATGGATCAGCGCAATATGACTATTGCTAATGATGCTAAAGAGTCGCAAGAGCTTTCTAGTAGTGCTGATGAGCTACTGCAAGAAGCAAAAGCAACTCTTGATAGCGCTAAGCAAGAGGCAAATAGATTGCGTCAAGCCGCGATTGATGAGGCAAGAGCTGAATCGGAAAAATTAATTAGTAGCAAAGAGGCTGAGCTTGAGAAAGCTTATGAAGAGTTTACTAAAAAATTAGAGGAAGAGAAAGAGGAGCTTAAAAATGGCCTTTTATCTCAAGTGCCTCTAATTAAAGAGTCTCTTAAAGCTAAATTTTCTCAGCTATAAGGATTAGGTATGAGTAGATATTTAAAAATAATAGCACTGCTAGCTATTCCAGCTTTTTTACTAGCTAGTGGTGATAATAAAATGGCAGAGCAATATTTAGAGCTTACAGGTCGTGCAACAGATTTTGGTCCTAGACTATTTAACTTTGTACTACTTGCTATCTTACTTTACTATCTTTTAGCTAATCCTTTAAAAGAGTTTCTTAAAAATAGAAGTGATTCTATTGCTATGGAATTAGCTGAGATAGAAAAAAGAAGACAAGCTTCTAAAGATGCAAAAGTTAAGGCTGAACAAGATTTAGAGTTGGCTAAAGCTAAAGCAAAAGAGATTATTGAAGATGCAAAAGCTGAAGTAAATTTAATTAAAGAGAAAATCTTTAATCAAACAGAGCAAGAGTTAGCAACTTTAGAAAAAGTAACTAAAGAGAAGATGGAAATTGAGAAGAGAAAAGTTGTTAAAGAGACAACTGTAAATGTTCTTAATGAGAGTATCAGCAGTGATGATATTCCTCTTGATGCATCTAAGATTATTAATATTGTAACTAAAGAGGTGGCATAATGGATACTCTAGTAGCAAAAAAGTATGCTAAAGCTCTTTTAGAGTTAGATGGCATATCATTAGATGAGATACAAGAGCAAATTAATGCTATTGCAGAAGTTATAACTTCTAATAAAGAAGTAGCAGACTTCTTAGCATCACCATTAATTAAAAATGATGTTAAATATAGCGCAATAGTTGAACCTTTAAAAGATAAGCTTGATTCTAAAATTACAGCGCTTTTAGAGCTAATGTCTCAAAAAGGAAGATTAAATTTAATTCCTGAGCTTAGTGCTATTTTATCAAAAGAGATTATGATAAAAAGCAATAAGTTTAAAGGCGTAGTAGAGAGCAACGAAGATATAGATGAAGCTTTAAAACAAAAGCTTGAGAAGAAGTTAGCAAACTATAGCGGTGCTGAGATTGAGCTAGAGTTTAAAAAAGATGATATTGATGGTGTAAAGGTGGAAGTTAGCGATTTAGGTTTAGAGCTTAACTTCTCAAAAGAGAGTGTTAAAAAAGCTCTGCTAGAGCATATCCAAAAAGCACTATAAGTTAGATTACAGTAAAGGAGAATTTGTGGCTACAAAACTGCAAGCAGATGAGATTAGCTCTTTAATAAAAGAGAGAATTGAGAATTTTGAGATTAAAGTTGATATTAATGAAGTAGGTAAAGTTGTCTCTATCGGTGATGGTATTGCTAAAGCTTATGGTCTTAGCAATGTAATGGCTGGTGAGATGGTAGAGTTTGAAAATGGTGTTAAGGGAATGGTTCTTAACCTTGAAGAGTCTAGTGTTGGTATTGTTGTACTTGGACAATATGAGAGCATTAGAGAGGGTATGAGTGTAAAAAGACTTGGTCAGCTTTTAAAAATTCCAGTAGGTGAAGAGCTAGTTGGAAGAATTGTAAACCCTCTTGGTGAACCACTTGATGGTAAAGGACCAATTGAAGCTAAAGAGTTAAGATTTGTTGAAGAGAAAGCTCCTGGAATTATGGATAGAAAATCTGTTCATGAACCACTTCAAACTGGTATTAAAGCTATTGATGCTCTTGTTCCAGTTGGTCGTGGACAAAGAGAGCTTATTATTGGTGATAGACAAACAGGTAAAACAACTCTTGCAATCGATACAATTATCAATCAAAAAGGTCAAGATGTTATCTGTATCTATGTAGCAATTGGCCAAAAGCAATCAACTGTTGCAAACTTAGTTCAAAAACTTGAAGAAGCAGGAGCAATGGAATATACAATAATTGTAAATGCTGGTGCTTCAGACCCATCTGCATTACAATTCTTAGCTCCATATGCTGGTGTTACAATGGCTGAGTATTTTAGAGACAGCTCAAGACATGCAGTAATTTTCTATGATGATTTATCTAAACATGCAGTTGCATATAGAGA
>CAZCOI010000236.1:0-24758 GCA_964500335.1 uncultured Nitratifractor sp. | reverse complement strand
TCAAACTCTTTCTCTAAGCTTCCTGCATTTACCCCTACTCTAATTGGCAGTTTTCTCTCTTTGCAGGCTTTTACAATCTCTTTAATCTTATTTTTATCACTAATATTACCCGGGTTAAAACGCACAGCATCTACCCACTTTGCCGCCTCTAGTGCTAAGCGATAGTTAAAGTGAATATCAGCAACCAAAGGCATTGTTGTATTTTTGGCAATCTCTTTAAGTGCATATGCCGCCTCCATATCTGGCACCGCAACTCTTACAATATCGCACCCTACAAACTGCAATCTTCTAATCTGCTCAAGCGTAGCCTTAACATCTCTTGTATCGCTATAAGTCATAGACTGCACGCTAATTGGCGCATCACCACCAATGGCTACATCTTTAATATATATCTTTTTAGTTGGATATCTCTCTTTCACTTTTATACTCTTTTTATTTTATTTTAACACATTTAGCTAAAATCTACGGGGTCAATATCTATTTGAATATTTTGATTTTTAACTAAATAGAGAGCTTTTAACAACTTTATCTTATCTAAGGCTCTTAATAAAATATTAAATCTCCATCTATTTGCAATCTTCTCAATAGGTGCAACTCCTGCTCCAACAATTTCAATATCTTTAATATTTTTTAACTTCTCTAACGCCTCTTGCATAATTAAATTTGCTCTATTATAATCTCTATTGGCAATTAGAACTCTTGCAAGATTTTTATATGGTGGATATAAAGATTCTCTAAAGGTTAGCTCTTCTTTTATAAAGTCTTCATAATCATTAATATATGGCTTAAAAAAATCGGGTTGAGATGTTTGAATAATTATAACTGCATCTTTAGCTCTTCCACTTCTTCCTGCAATTTGATGAAGCAAAGCTATAGCTCTCTCTTTTGCTCTATAATCTCCAAGAGCTGTAATATAATCAAGCCCTGTTATTACACTTAAAGTAATTTCTGGATAATCATGCCCTTTACTTAACATCTGAGTTCCAACAATTATATTAGACTCTTTATTTTGAACTCTAAGCAAAGCTTTATGCAATTTATTTGCTGTTGTAATTGTATCTTTATCAAACTGCTCAATCTTTGCCTCTTTAATCTCATCTTTTATTAAATCAACAACCTCAGCTGTACCAACTCTTTGTGTTGTTAAAGCCTCACTATTGCAATATTGGCATCTATTTGGAATCTTTTGTATATATGAGCAGTAGTGACACTTAAGATATCTTTTTTTAGAGTGAATACTCATTCCAATAGAACAGAATGGACAACTTTGAGCTTTTCCGCAATCTGAACATATTAGATATTTAAAATTAGCTCTAGTTGGCACAAAAACCAAAGCCTGTTCGCCTTTAGATACCACTTTTTTAATATGCTCTAAAATTTTTAAATTTATCTCCTCTCCAGGAGTAAAAATAAACTCTTTTCTAGCCTCTTTATATGGTTTTTTTACTCTTACTATAGGATATTTTTTATAAGATGTAACAAGAGGTGTCGCACTCCCTAATACAACTTTAATATTATACTTTTTCCCAATATATATACTTAAATCTTTTGCATTATATCTTGGGGTTGAATGAGATTTATAGCTATCATCATGCTCTTCATCTACTATAATTAAACCAAGTCTATCTATTGGTAAAAATAGAGCACTTCTTGCACCTATTATAACTCTAGCTTCACCGCTGTAAATCTTATCAATACTCTCTTGTCGCTTCTTTTTAGTTAATTTAGAGTGCCAAGTAATTACACTATTACCAAAATACCTCTTTAATCTCTTAGTAATTTGCGGAGTAAGAGCAATCTCTGGCATAAGCAAAATTGCATTTTTACCATCTTTTAAGATATTGCTTATTAAATGTATATAAATTTCTGTTTTACCAGAACCAGTTACCCCAAAAAGCAAAGATAGATCTTTTTTTAAAATCTCATTATATGCTTTTGTTTGAATTTTAGTAAGTTTTGGAAGATTACTAATCTCTAAATTGCAAAGCTCTAGCATCTCATTTTTATATGGAACAAATAATCCAATCGCTTCACCAAAAGAGCTAAAATAGTACTCTTTAATAAAATTAGCAATCTCTAACTGCTCTTTATTAAAAAAATACTCAACCACTTTTTTAATATCTTCACACTTAAAAGTAGGCTCTTTAACCTCTTTTAAAACTACACCTCTTTTTATTTTGCTTTTTAAAGGAACCTCTACAATACTCCCTTTTTTAACCTCTTTAAAATATGAGTATGTTAATATTGGAGCGCTAGAGTTAAGTAGTGCAACCTCATAATATTTCATTACTGCTCTAAATAATTACAAGCATGACCTGTAGCATCTGTATTACTACATACAAGCCTATTATTATTAACTGTTATAATTGCATCTCCCTCGCCACTTATTGGCATAATATACTTATACTTTCCATACCCATTAACATCATTTTCTCTCATCCAACAACCCTTTGCATTTTGATCTTTGCAAGATTTTAGTGGATACTCTAACACTCTTGCATTAGCATTATCACCATCAAAATAGTCAAATATAACTGTATCATATGCTCCTATTGTACCACCAAGATTCTTAATTAAAGTATAATTGCCTTCCATCTGTCTTCTTTGTGCCTCTTGAGATACAGCACTTCTTAAAGATGCAAGCGTATTTTTAGCTTTTGTTAAAAATGCATCATCTCTAGTAGCACCAAGTCTTGGAATTGCAATACTTGCTAATATTCCAATAACAACAATAACAAAAACTAACTCCATCATAGTAAATGCTCTTCTCATCTTTATATTTCCTTACAATTACCAAATTTATTACTATATTATAATAAGTTGCTTTATAAGAGGTTAATCCCTCTTATAATTTAATTTAAATGTAGAAAATAGTACAAATAGTAGTAGTGCTAATGCTCCATTAAATGAAACTGAAGCAGAAACTTTTTTGTAATTTTGAGGATTTACTTTATAATCATCACACTCACAATAAACTCCAGCATCTACTGTTAAATCTTTCTCTCCGCTACTTAACTCTACTACACCTGACCATCCACTCTCATCTACATCACTATCTGTTGTATCATCTCCTTTATCTTTATAGGTAAATAGATATGTATTTGGTTGTTCAAATTTAACTTTATATTTACCAGCTTTTAGATTACAAAATAGATACTTCCCATCACTATCTGTCTGTGTTGTAGCTATAAGCTCATTAGTAACAGCATCATAAAGTTCTACTTTAATATTTACAACACCCAATTCATTATTATCTTGAATACCATTTAGGTTTTCATCTAACCACATATAGTTTCCAAGACAAGCATTCTTTTTATCTTCTCCACCTATATTTGCACTTGGTGTTACTCCACCATCCCAACTCATATCTTCTTCACCTTCATCCAGAGTAATAACATCACTCTTGCCTGTTGTCTTATCTATATCGCTATCTTTTGTATCATCATTTCCTTCATCTTTTGGCGATATCTCATATCCGCTTGGTGGCGTAACTTTTATAATATATTTCCCCTCATCTAGGTTGCAAAACTTATACTCTCCACTGCTTGTTGTTACTATTGGCTCTACACTATTTCCATCTAAATCCTCTACACTATTTCCATTCTCATCCAATAGCTCTACTTTTGCTCCCTCTATTCCACTCTCATTATTATCTTGGATACCATTCTTATTCTCATCTAGCCATATTAAATCACCTATACACGATGGCTTTTTACCATAATAGTGAGATGGGTCTTCATCTGCTACATCTTGATTATTTTCAGCTCTTCCTGTAACTGTAGCCATATTTGAATAATTACCCTCCTGAACAATACCTGTTTTAGTACAAGTCATAGTATCATTTGAGTCCAAATAATTTTTGGTACAATTAATATCACCCTCTATATCATCAACAACTTTAATATTATTAACTCTAACTCTACTACTATTAGTAATTACATATTTCCAAGTAACCTCTTGACCAACAATTAAAGTTGGTCCGCTATCTCTATCTGCATCTACTAAATTGCCATCTCTATCTACTGTATATTTTTCTATATCAATCCACGCAACACATCTACAAACCATACCACAATCTAAATCTCTATAGTTATCACCTGCTCTTAAAAATACACTATCAGTATAGCCATATCCATCTGTATCGCTATCTAAACTCTCATCCCCTCCTTTATTTTGAAGAGTAAAGTCTTTATAATTAGTTGGTAAATCTACTTTAATAGAGTAGTTATGGTCTGCTTCTAAATTTTCAAACAGATACATACCATTAGAGTCTGTATAATTTACCTCTCCTGTATCTTGCCCATCTTTATATAGATGTACTCTAATTCCAGCAATTCCTTGCTCGCTATAATCTTGAATACCATCTACATCTTCATCATACCAAACCAAATCTCCTAAACTTGCTGTAGTAGTTCTAGCATCATTATTTTGCTCTATTGTATAAGTTAGGTTAGAACTTTTACTAATATTGCTTTGAGATACTACATCAAAAGAATCAATCTCAACATCATCAATTGTAACCTCACTATTTAATGCAGTATATATATTAATATCTAATTTTGCAGAATTTTGTGGGGCTTTTGGTATATATAAAGTCATCTCATCTAATGAATTTGTAGCCTCTATCTCTTTTTTATAAACTTTAGATAGCGCTTCATTATTACTATTTTTATATTGCAATGTCACTACAGCTTTTTTAGGAACATCTTCGCCTGAACGCTTAGCTTTAAGCACAATTGCATAAACTTT
Source organism: uncultured Nitratifractor sp. (assembly GCA_964500335.1). Classification (GTDB taxonomy): domain Bacteria; phylum Campylobacterota; class Campylobacteria; order Campylobacterales; family Sulfurovaceae; genus JAADEQ01. The sequence goes on along the minus strand of CAZCOI010000236.1, from coordinate 20,009 downwards.
ATCTTCTACTATATCAACACTTCTAGAACAAACTCCACTACCTATATTTTCATTATAAGAAGTAGTAGCTACACCATTTGAAATAGTACAATAACTTCCCCAATCACTTGTTGTATTAAAATCATCACTAAAAACTACACTCTTATTATTTAAATCATAGCTTATAGCGCTAAGATTATAATTTTCATCTCTATTGCCAGCACTTTTTGCAAACTTTACATCTTTTATTGTAAGAGATTCATTACTTAATAAAGAGCTACTACTTATATTATATGGCTCTTGATTTTCCATATTAAAAACAATATCTGTTAAAACAGAGCTTGTATTATTTACAATTGTATGCTCTCTTGTATAGATATCACCAACTTTAACATTATCATCAACACTGCTTGTTAGCTCTACATCATTAGCATATAATGTGCTAATTGATAGCAAAGCTAAAAGCATTATAGACTTACTACTTTTCATCTTAAACCCCTTTAACTAAAATTACTTCAGTTAAATTATAGGCTAAGATAAAAATTTCTTACATAAATATGACAAAATGAAATTAAATAAGCGATTTTTTGGGGCTACTTTCAAAATTATCTTAATTTAGCTAACAACCAATGCATAAACATAATTTGCGCAAAGATAGGAGCAAAAAGGTTTATTACAGGAATAAAGTTAAATAAAGAAGCAACTAATGCTACAATCCAGATAGATTTATAACCAATATACTCTTTCTCATCTTTTATAAATAAAGATGAAACATCATAAAAAGTAGGCTCTTTTAATAAAATTGCCCAAAGTATAAGCATAATAATCTGCCCTAAAATTGGTACAAAAATTAAAGGTAGAAATAAAATTAAAAGCACTATAAAAATAGCAACTGCTTTAATATTATAAAAAATAGATTTACTAATCTTACTATAATCATTTGCTTCAATTTGAGGATAACTCTTTTTTGCTAATTTAATTAATAGTTTTGGGCTATAAATTGATGTTAAAATTGAAATTAATGCCACTATTAATCCATAACCAACAATCAATGCTCCAAGATATGAGCTTGCACTTTGAACAAAGTCAAATCCGCCAATAAAAGGAATTAAAGATACTAATTTCTCAACTAATGCACTAAAACTATCCCAAAATATCCAAAGAATTAAAACCATTAAAAACATACTACTTAGTGCAATCTTAAAGATAAACCCAATTACGCTTGGGCTTAATATATCTTTTAGACTCTTAAAAAAAATCTCAAGCATCTTTATAGCCTTGCATAAATTTTACATACCGTTTTGCAGAATTATAAAGCTCTTTAACTTCCTCTTCTGTTAATTCTCTTACTACTTTTGCAGGACTTCCCAAAATCAAGCTTCTTGGTGGAAACTTCTTACCCTTAGTAACAAGTGCTCCAGCACCTACAATAGACTCTTTGCCAATAACAGCATCATCTAAAATAGTTGCACTCATTCCAATTAAACATCCATCCTCAATAGTACATCCATGAAGCATAACTTTATGCCCAATTGTAACATCATCGCCTATAATTGTAGGGCTTCCATCGCTTTTATCTGGCTTTTTATAGTGAGTTACATGAATCATAGATAAATCTTGCACACTAACTCTTTTACCAATTCTAATCTTATGCACATCTCCTCTAATTACTACCCCAAACCAAATAGAGCACTCATCCCCAATCTCAACATCTCCTACAACAGTTGCCCCTGGAGCAACCCATGCACTACTGCTAATTTTTGGAGTATCTCCTTTATATGGTAAAATTATCGGTTTCACTAACTATCCTTTGTTTGAGATTTTAACATCTTTTTTGCCAATTTTCTAATATGTTTAGCTTTTCTACTTGCACTAAGCTTTCCAGCTTTTATAACATACTTTTCTAAAAGCTCTTGAGAATTAATAATATCTTCGCCATCTCTTGGAGTTACTCTTTTATACTCATAACCATTTGTCAAAATATATCTATGAGTATTATCTGCAAGTTGCACTTTTAAAATCTGCTCAATTTTTGAGCTAAGCTTATTACTCTCAATTGGCACCATTAACTCAATTCTTCTATCTAAATTTCTTGGCATTAAATCAGCACTTGAGATATACGCTTTTACTTTATTATGTTTAAACCAATATATTCTTGGATGCTCAAGATACTTGCCAACAATAGAGTGAACTCTTATATTGTCGCTTACCCCTTCTATATCGCATCGTAAACAACAAATTCCTCTAATAATTAAATCTATCTTACACCCTTTTATAGAGGCTTTATAAAGAGCTTTTATAATATCTTGATCTACAAGTGCATTGGCTTTTAAAATAATATGACCACTGCTTTTGTACTCAGACTCTTTTTCAATTAATCTTAACAATTTTGGTTTAATTTGGGTTGGTGACATATAAAGATAATCAAGTTTTTTATTAGTAGCAAATGCAGTCAATAGATGAAAAAATTTTGTCGCATCGCTATTAAATTTAGAATTTGTAGTAAAAAAGCTAATATCAGTATATATCTTTGCTGTAATTGGATTATAATTTCCTGTTGCTAAATGTAAATATCCCTTCAATTTTCCATTTTTATGCTTTATAACATGGGCAATTTTTGCATGTACCTTAAGTCCAGGAATTCCATAAACTACATGCGCTCCAGCATTCTCAAGCTTTCTTGCCCACTTTAGGTTATTCTCTTCATCAAATCTAGCCTTAAGCTCAACCATAACAGTTACCTGTTTGCCAGACTCCACAGCATCAATTAAAGCTTTAACTATTGGCGAATTTGAACCTACTCTATATAAAACCATTCTAATTGCAAGTGTATCTTTATCGTGTGCGGCCTCTTGAATAAACTTTACAACAGGCTCAAAGCTCTCATATGGATGATAAAGCATCAGCTCATCTTGCTCCATAGCATCATAAATATCTTCTCTATCAAGAGGAGGTAGAGTTCTTGGTTTAAAGCTAGGAGTTAGCAGATGGGTTAAATCTTTATCTCCAACAATCTGCCAAAAAGAGCCTAAATTTAAAGGAGTATGTTTATAGTAGTATATATCTTTATCTTTTAAATCTAAATGTTTAGATAAAAATTTAACAATAGACTCATCAGCATCACCATTTAACTCAAGTCTAACAATTGCTCCTTTATTTCTACTTCTAAGACCCTCTTCTAAAATCTCTAAAAAGTCATCTGCCTCTTCCTCTTCTATAGCTAAATCGGCATTTCTAGTTACCCTAAAAGGAGCCGAGGCAGTTACTTCAAATCCGGGAAATAGTTCATCTATATAATACTCAACTACCGATTCAATAGGTACATATATATTATCTTGCTTAATAAATCTTGGCAAAACTCTAGGTATTCTAACAAGCCCATGTTTAATATCTCCAAAAGAGCTTTTAAGCTCTAAAGCAATTGCAAAACTTAAATTATTTAAATGTGGAAAAGGGTGTGTTGCATCTACAGCAATTGGAATAATTATAGGGTATATATGCTCATAAAAATAGTCTTTAATCTTCTCTTGATGGTTTGAATCTAAATTTTTATAATCTTTTATATAGATATTGTGCTCTTTAAGCTCATCTAAAATCTCTAAAAATTTACTCTCTACAACCGCAAGTTCATCTTTTAAATAGCCTCTTATTAACTCAAGCTGTTTTGATGGGGTTAATTTATCATAACTTGTTTCATAAACTCCTGCTTTATATAAAGATTTTAACCCAGCAACCCTAATCATATAAAATTCATCTAAATTAGTCCCATATATAGCAATAAATTTTAATTTATCAAGAGGCAATAGCTCTTTATAATTTGTCTGGTCTAAAACTCTGCTATTAAATCTTAACCAAGATAGTTCTCTATTTAAATAAAACTCTGGATTATTTAAGTAACTCTCCACTCCTTTTCCTTAACACTTTTTTATCATAATACTTCTAATAGTATCTTCATCTAAAATCTCTTTATCATATTTAACAACCATTATACCTTCTGTTTCATTAATATATATATCTGCAATTCCCTTTTTTAACTTTAGCTCTTTTAATCTATTAAAATCATAATAGCTCCTATCTAAATAAACCGTTGCTCTAAGCCCCGGATTTCTCATTCCAGCAATCCAAATAGCCCAAAATATAGATACAACCAAAACAGATATTGCAACACCTGCAATATTGCTTAGCTCAAAAATCTTTCCTGCAAAAGTTGCCCCAAGCCCCATTCCAATATATGCAAAAGTATTTGCCACACCAAGCGCCGCACCTTTTTGGTGAGCTTTTGCAAATTTACTTACAAAACTTTGAAGCAGAGGCTCAAACATATTAAACCCAATAAAAAATAAAGATACCCCTATTCCAAAAACAATTAATGAATTAGAAAAGCCCATCAACATAAAAGAGAGTGCAATTATTACAATTGATATTAAAAATACCTCTTTACCTCTATTATACTTTTCTCCAAATACAGCTGATGGACCCATAGCAACAATTCCTAAAATCACAGCAGGCAAATATACCTTCCAAAACTCATTAAGCTCTAAATGAAAACTGTTTTTTAGCACCATAGGAATTAAAAAAAACGCAATTGCCATTGTTGAGCTATGAAATAAAAAGGTTATATACATTCTTTTTAAATCGCTATCTTTAAATACCGATGCTACCTTTGCCTCATCTTCTGAAAAGCTATGAGTTATCTTTGGCGGATTTGGCACGATTGTATATAGTAAAATTATAGAAAAAAATGCCATTCCTGCTGTTAATTCAAATAAAAATGGTACACCTCCCATACTGCCAAAAAGAGGTCCAAAAATCATAGCACCAGTAAATGCCAAAGCTATAACCATACCCATAATTGCCATTGCATGAGCTCTCTCTTCCTCTTTTACATGATCGCTTATCATCGCTATAATTACAGCTCCAATTGCTCCAGCACCTTGCAAAAACCGCCCAATTAATAGGGTATAAATATCAGTTGCATATGCCGCAATTAATGAACCTGCTCCAAAAATTACAAGCCCTATAGCAATAGTTACTTTTCTTCCTATTTTATCGCTAAGTACTCCAAAAGGCACTTGTAATGCCGCCTGTGTTAGAGCATAACCTCCTACTGCTAATCCTACTAATGTTGGTGTTGCATTAGGCAGTTTTATAGCATAAGCTGATAAAACAGACATAACTATAAATAATCCTAAAAATCTTAAACCTATTATTAAACTTAAATGCCATACTTTGGCAATAATTTGCTTCATTATTAACCTTTTATGATATAATTATTTTGCGATTATATTACCATTATATAAAAAAAAGGTTTTAAAAGTGTTAAAAGTTGTAATAGCAAGCGGAAATAGAGGTAAAATTAAAGAGTTCGAAGAGATTTTAGAAGAAAAAATCACCCCATATTTTGAATTAATTGATGAAATCGATATTGTAGAAGATGAAGACACCTTTGCAAAAAATGCTCTAATTAAAGCAAAAGAGATTTACAAAAGATTAGGTAAAGATTATATAGTAATATCTGATGATAGCGGTATAAATATAGATGCTTTAAATGGTAAGCCAGGTATCCATTCTGCTAGATTTGCTGGAGATAACGCAACTGATAAAGATAACCTTTTAAAAGCTATTAACAAACTAAAAGCTCTAAATTTAGAAAGCTCAAAAGCAAACTATTGCGCCGCTATTGCTATAGTTAGTAAATGGGGTGAGTATATAGTTCATGGCTGGATGTATGGCGATGTAATTACAACTCCAAAAGGTAATAACGGCTTTGGATATGACCCAATATTTATTCCAGAAGGATTTAATAAAACAGTAGCCGAGCTAGATAATAGCATAAAACAAAAAATCTCACATAGATTTAAAGCCCTAAATTTAGCAAAGCCAATTATAGATATGTTAAGGAGATATAGTGACTAAAGAGAGCTTTTTTAAAGATATTCAAAAGATATATCAAAAGATAGAAGAAGAAAACAAAAAACAATATAGCTATTTTGATTTAGCAAAAGGAAAAGAGCACAAAGAGGCAAAAGAGCTAGTAGATAACTTTATAGAAACAATTGAGATAAAAAGCTCAAAAGAGGCAATTACAGCATCTTTATCATATCTAATTACCCTTAGAGAGGACTCTTTAGAACAGCTCTTAAAACAGCAAGGTTTTACAAAAGAGCAAATTGATGCCAAATTAGAGTTAGCTTATAACTTTAATGCAAAAAGATATTTAGAAAAGTTTGAACAGCTAATTGTCTATATTGAAGAGAATAATCTCTTTACACCATTTTATAGAACATTAATAAGCGGTGTCCATAGTATTGGAGAGAGCTTTACAAAATGGCAAAATAGATGGCGAAGCCATATTATAAATGGAATAAATAAAGAGCTCTTTGAGCTATTTAAAGGAGATGAAGAGAAAATTTTTCAAATGCTCCAAGAGAAGAATCTTTTAGATTGTAAAAATGGAAAGATTGCTGATAGATGCTACTCTGTATTAATTAACCAAAATGGTAAATATAAAAGAGTCTCTTATGCGGATGCTTTTACTAATGAGGTTAATGAAATAGCCAATAAAATTGACCTTTTAGTAGATATAATAGATAATTTAGAAGATAATATATTTAACCAAAAGAGTGAGTGGATAAGCTACTTTTTAGCAATAAAAGAGGCATTTTTACACACAAATCCAGATAATTTAGTATCTTTATGGGCAGATGTTGATAGAGCTTGGATGAAGATAACAACACCTTTACAAGTGGGACATCCGCTAGAGTATTACGAAGACAAATATAGAAAAGCTGTAGCTCTTGAGTGGGATTTAAGAGTAATTAATCCAAATATGCAAAAAGAGTCATCTACAAAAAATAGTATTAAAAAAATGGCTTTAGATATGGCTAAAGAGTTAGGAGATGATGCATTAAAAGTAATATCTAAAAATTTATTGCAAATTGATAGAACCCAACTCTATATCGGACAACCTATGCTATATTATGGAGCAGAATTAAATGGACTATTTTCTGCACAAGTTGTACCAAATGATGAAGAGGTAAGTAGCGAACTTGGAAAAAAAATTTTTGCATATATCGATTTTGTAAGAGAGGGTAAAAAAGCAAAACCAATAATGCAACTAAATGTTAATACTTTTGGAATTGATTTTATAAAAAAACAGCAAGATATTATTATAAAAAATCCAGAGCTTTGGAATAGAGTATATGATATTAGTACAATCGGGCATGAATTTGGGCACATCCTATGGATAGATAGCGATACAGAAGTTGTTATGAATAAAAAAGGACAATTTAAAAATATTGAAGAGTTCAAAGCAACAACTGGCGGAATTATGGCATTTTTTCAAGAGGAGCAAGAGAATTTAAAAGAGCTATTTATCGATGATATTGTAAGTAGAGCCGTATCACTTATGGCTTGGCGTGAAGTTGGAGAAGTTTTACCATACTATTGCGAAGGTTTAATACATTTAGAGCTTCTTTATGAAAGTAAATTAATCTCATTTAATAATGACATTGTTACAATAAATTATAAAAACTATAACAGTTTTAAAAATATCTATACTCTAGCATATAAAGAGTTAGCAAAAATGTATCTTAAAAAAGAGGACGCTAGCAACTTCTTAAACCTATTTACAACAAAAAAAGATAATATCTACTTACCTAAAACAAAAGAGCTTATAGATTTTGTTCAAGACTACTATGACCAATATAAAACTATAGGAAATAAAGTAGCAAAAGAGTTTATTTAGCTCTTTATCTCTAAAAATAGAAAAATAATTCTTCAATGTTATACATAATATAAAAATAAATTATCTATATTCAACTTTATAAGCTAAATTATATTTAAATAGGAGTAATATACTCCTATATTAATAGTCAAGGAGTATTTTTTAATGAAAGAGATTATTAAAAAAGTTTTACCTCTTAGTCTTATTGTAGCACTAAGATTTTTTGGACTTTTTATTGTTTTATCTGTTTTATCACAATATGCAAAAGATTTACCAGGTGGTAACGCCTTTTTAGCTGGTGTTGCATTGGGTGGATATGCATTAACTCAAGCAATTTTACAAGTGCCTTTTGGAGTACTTAGCGATAAAATTGGACGCAAAAAAACTATATTGATAGGATTGCTACTTTTTGCTTTGGGCTCTGTAATTGCGGCGCTTGCAACAAATATTTATATGCTACTTCTTGGTAGATTTCTACAAGGTGCAGGAGCTATTGGTTCAGTAGTTACAGCAATGATAGCTGACCATGTAAAAGAGGACCAAAGAGCTCACGCTATGGCAGTTATGGGTATGGTTATAGCCTTAAGTTTTGCGGCGGCTATGATTATTGGTCCTATTATGGCTGGTATATTTAGTGTCTCTTCACTATTTTGGGTAACTGCAATCTTAAGTATAACAGCACTTGCAATCTTATTTACAGCAGTACCTGAGCCTCCAAAAATTCTACATCACTATAGCGAAGAAGAGGCAAAAATTAAACATGTATTTAAAGATAAAGATTTAGTAAGAATGTATATTACATTTCTATTCCATAGCGGTACTATGGCAATAGCATTTTTTATTATTCCAATTTTAATGAAATCAAAATTTGGTATGACCACAATGGATTATTGGAAAGTATATCTTCCAGCTGTATTTTTTGGTATTATTGCAATGGGACCATCAGCTGTATTTGGTGAAAAATACTCTAAAGGAAAAGAGGTATTTTTAGCCTCTATTGGCTTTATAATAGCTTCATTTTTATTAATGGGGTTTGCTAATAGTTTTATGTGGTTTGCAGTTGGTGCTACATTTTTCTTCATAGGGTTTAATATGTTTGAGCCTCTGCTTCAAAGTTTTGTTGCCAAATTTGCAAAAGTTCACCAAAAAGGTACAGCTTTGGGAGTTGCTAATACATTTGCATATGTAGGAATATTTTTAGGTGGAGCTATTGGAGGCTGGATATATGGACACTATAAAGAGAGTGGAGTTGCATATTTTGTTGTAGCTATCTCAATTTTATGGATTATATGGATTATAGGAATGAGAAATCCAGGAGTTAGAGCTAATCTATTTTTAGGTTTTGATGAGTATGATAAATCAAAGCTTCAAGGTTTAAAAAACTTTAATGGAGTTACAGACTTTTATGTAAATGAGACTGAAAAATTAATTATAATAAAATATGATAACGAACAAACAAGTGAAAATGAGATAAAAAAATTTTTACATAAAGAGGGAGCAAAAATATGAAAGAGATAACATTAGATACAACAATAGCAGATTTATTAAATAATTATGAGGGAATGAAAGATACTCTAATATCAATAAATCCTAAATTTAAAAAACTTAACAATCCAATCTTAAGAAGAACCCTTGCTAAATTAGCAACTGTTAAACAAGCCGCTATTATTGGCGGTATGGAACCTGCTGAACTTTTAAATAAGCTTAGAGTATCTGTAGGGCAAGAGCCATTAAATATACAAAACAATTATGAAATAAAAACTCAAAAAGCACCCAAATGGATAGATGATAAACCTCTAAAAATATTAGATGCAAATGAGCTATTAGATAAAGGAGAAAACCCTTTAGCAAAACTAAACTCCATCTTAAAATCTGCAAATAATCAAGATATTGTTATAGTAAAATCAGATTTTCGCCCACAACCTTTAATTGATGAGTTTGAAAAAAAAGGCTTTGAGGTATATTGTTTAGAAAAATCTCCTCAAGAGTACCTAACCTACTTTAAAAAATAGTTACCTAATCTTTTAAAAGGTAACTATTTTCTCTAAAATTTTAGCATCTAAAATATTGCTAAATTGCGTCTTATTAAAAGTAATCTGCCTTTTTGCTAATCTTGCTGTATTAATAATAATCTTCTCCTCTAAACCCCTTTTATCCAAATAACCATCAAAATAATCAAGCACCTCCTTAATACCTATAGATTTCATAGAGTTTGGAGCTCTTGAATATTTATACTCTAAATAGGCAACCTCATCTATAAGCCCATATTCAATCATCTTTTTTGTTCTTTTTTTTATCTTCTCTCTTAAATGCTCCCTATTAACCTTAATCTCATAAATTTTTAAATTTGGCTCTATTGCTAATGGTGGATTTAAATTAAAATATTTTGTTGGAGTTAAATTTGTGCTAAAAAGTATCTCATAAGCTTTTTGTATTCTATATCTATCATTTTTTTCAATCTTTTTTGCAAACTCTAAATCTACCTTTTCTAAATTGCTATATGCACTCTTTAAATCTTTTAACACCTCATTAACTCTATCCTCAACCCCTTTTGAAATCTTAGGCATTTTACTAATACCTTGTGTTAAAACCTTTAAATAGAAACTGCTTCCACCAACTATAATTAAAGCTAAACCTCTCTTTTTTGCATAACTTTTTGCTCTTTTATACTCATCTATAAACTTTATTACATCAAAACTCTCATTAGGATAGAGCAAATCTATACCAAAATGTTTAACCTCATTTAGCTCCTCTTTGCTTGGCTTTGCTGAAGCTATATCAATCTCTTTATAAACTGATAATGAATCAACAGATAAAATAATCGCATCTATCTTTTTTGCTAATTTTAAAGCTAAATCGCTTTTCCCGCTTGCTGTTGGTCCTATAATTGCTATAATATCATCTAAATTTTTCATACTGTAATGATAACATAAAAGCAAATAGGGTAAAATTACACAAAAGGAGTAAAATGAATCTTTATGACCCAAATAATAGATTTAACTTAGCCAATTTAGTTACATTTGCAAATGTATCTCTTGGAACAATTGCTCTATATTTTGTAACTCAAAAATCTTTTTTAGTAGCAATAATACTTGCTTGGATTGCTGGAGCGCTAGATATTGCAGATGGTAAAATTGCAAGAAAATATAATCTCTCAAGCGAGTTTGGTGTTCAACTAGATAGCTTTGCAGACTTTTTAAGCTTTGTTATTATGCCAGCATTTTTACTATTTTATTCTCTAAACTTTAGCAATAGCTTTATAAAACTAATTGTTGGATTAATTTTTGTTTACTATATTATTAGTGGACTTAGACGATTAGTTGAATTTAATCTAAAAACAGATGCAGGAAGTGTAGATAAATTTTTTGTAGGAGTACCAACCCCACTAGGAGCTATACTTTTATGGATTCTTTATCTATTAAGCCACACTTTTGGTATTATCACCTCACCATTTATAATAGGAGTTCTAGTAGCTATTATTGCTTGGTCGCTAAATTCTAAAATAAAGGTGCCTCACCCATAATGAATATAAAAAAGAAGCTTAAAGACTTTAGCGAACTTGTAATGTTTGAACATACCATATTCTCACTGCCATTTATATTTTTAGCAATGGTAGTAAGCGCAAAAGGGTGGTTTGGAATAAAACTCTTAATATTAGGAGCACTTGCGGCTATAAGCGCTAGAAACTACGCAATGGGCGTTAATAGATATTTAGATAGAGACATAGATGCCCTAAATCCTCGCACAAAAAACCGCCCATCTGTAGATGGTAGAGTTAGTCAAACTCAAATGTTAATTTTTATTGCAATTAATGCAATAGTATTTATTATTGTAGCCTATTTTATTAACTCTTTAGCCTTTAAATTATCTATTCCAATCTTACTAATTTTAGGAGCATATACTCTATTTAAAAGATTTAGCGCTTTAGCTCATATAATCTTAGGAGTTAGTTTAGGTTTAGCCCCTATTGCTGGAGCCATAGCAGTGCTTGGCAATATTCCAAATTGGGTTATAATTTTAAGTATTGGGGTGGTTTTTTGGGTAGCAGGTTTTGATTTATTATACAGCCTTCAAGATATAGAGTTTGATAAAAAACACAACCTCCACTCAATACCTTCTAAATTTGGTGCAAAAAATACTCTTTTAATTGCCTCACTTTTTCATACAATTACAGTAATTTGCTGGTTCTTTTTTGTAAAAAGTGCAAATTTAGGCTATTTTGCAATGAGCGCTGTAATAGTTTCAGCCATAATGCTCTCTTATGAACACTATCTTGTTAGAAAAGATTTCACAAAAATAGATAGAGCTTTTTTTACAGTCAATGGATATTTAGGCTTTATCTTTTTTATTTTAGTTACACTAGATGTTGCAATAAAATAACTTCTACAATTTTGTCACTAAAATATGCTACAATATAGTAGTTACTAAAAAGGATAAACCATGAAAAGCTCAAAATCAATTTTTATTATGCTAATTACACTTCCAATACTTTTTGCGTGCGGAAATAACAACAAATCAGATAACAATAAAAGTACATCTCAAAAAAATCAAAAAGAGATTGGCGGTGATTTTGAAAAAGTAAAAATTACTGAACAAAATAAAATTACAATAAAAACAAATCAAGATATCGAAGAAGAAAAGAGAGAAAAAAAGGTATTAAACAAACTAGGAATAGAGACTACTAATGATGGGAAAATTGTAATTGAACCCAAAAAGACTAAAGAGTTTCTTGAAAACTTAGCAAAAATTCTAAAAAAAGAGGGTGAAGAGTTTAAAAAGAAAAACGAAAATATCACATCAAAAGATATAGGAATAGAATCAAAAGATGATAAAATAATAATAGATACAAAAAAGACTACAAACTTTTTAGAAAAACTTAGTAAAGATTTAGAAGATATGGCAAAAGATATTCAAAAAAATATTGACGATATTTAAATCTTCACAAAAGTGAAGATTTAAAGCTCTATTTAAGTGCCGCTTTTGCACTCTCTACAATTTTTGCAAAGCTCTCTGGCTCATTCATAGCCATATCAGCTAATATTTTTCTATCTAGCTCAATATTAGCCAATTTTAATCCATGCATAAATCTTGAATAGCTAATATCATTTAATCTAGCCGCCGCATTAATTCTAATAATCCAAAGCTTTCTAAACTCTCTTTTTTTCTGCTTTCTATCTCTATAAGCATAAACTAATGAACGCTCTAACTGCTCTTTAGCTTTTCTAAAGTGCTTTCTTCTACCGCTATAAAAACCTCTTGCTTGTTTTAAAATCTTTTTATGTCTTCTGCGTCTTACTACGCCTGTTTTTACTCTCATTTTCTTCCTTTCTTCTTGACCTAAAGTTTTTTAAACTTTGGTGTTAGATTTCTCTAAACTTGCCCAATTTCTGGGGAGTTGATTGGATAGTTAAACTATCATCTCTTTAATGTTATTTGCATCTGCTTTATCTACATACTTAGGAGCTCTCATCTTTCTATGATGCTTCCCATCAACTTTTGTTAAAATATGGCTTCTATAAGCAGTTCCACGCTTAATCTTGCCACTCTTTTTAACTTTAAAGCGCTTTACAGCACCCTTTACGCTCTTCATTTTTGGCATAAGCTATCCTTTCTTTAGTTTTCATTTTCTTACAGAGATAGAAAATGTGGGCAATTATACCAAAGAATATATAACTTTTTAATTAACTGTTAAAAAAATATCTTTTTATTTCACTCTTTGTCTCAAAAGGTTCTACTTCAAAGCTATTATTATCAATTTTTACAATATATTTTTGATTTTTAAGAGACTTCCCATAAGTTATTGCAATTTTTGATGCAAGCTCTAAATCCTTAATTGAAGCACCCTTATTTATTAAGCTATATGGTCCTGCAACTGGCAATCTAAAACCAATATAGTTTGGATGATTTATCTTAAGTAAATTCTCATTATCCTCTTTATGTCGCCCAACAATCAACTTTGCACCATCTGGCAATCTAAAGTGGCGTCCAAACTTTAAAAGATCAATTGCATTAACATCAAACTCTTCATACTCAATATACTCTCTAATCTTTTGACTATAAACAGGTTCTGTTAATAAACACCCTCCAGCAGGCGATTCATAATCTTTCCATCCAAACTCTTTTGCAAGTGCTAGCTGTTTTTCTCTACTTCTTCCTTTTATATCTAAAAGCTTATCTCTATCAATCCACCCCTCAATCTCCGGTTTTGTTGGCTCTAAAAGCTTAGCGCTAAGTGGACGAACCAATAAATTATCTTCATCTAAAGCCAACTCTTTTACCTTTTGCAAAGCATCTTTTCTCTGACTCATTGGGCGCTGACCTAAAACCTCTCCTGTTATTAAAAATGAAGCATCTAAATCTAACATTATCTTTTTTGCTATCTTAAACATATATCCATGACAATCGATACATGGGTTAAAATTTTTTCCATACCCATACTTTGGGCTAAATAAGATATCTTGAATATACTTTTCTCTAACATCAACTATCATAAAATCAGCCCCGGCAATATTAGCTCTTCTTTTAAGCTCATCTTTTATATCTTTTGTCCCGCCAAAGCCAATATTAATATATAAAGCGGTTATATCAATACCTTGCTCCTTTATTAGCTTAACAGCTAACATACTATCTAAACCGCCGCTAAAAAGTGAAATTGCTCTCATATGCTACTAGCTCTCCTTTTTTTATTCTTGGAAGTATATCTGCTTTTATCTTTCGAATTAAAAAGCTCTTTTTTTTGTAATCTAAATCATCTCTTGATAAAAGCTCTTTTAATTTAGCTCTATAAAAAATCTCTAACTCTTTTAAAATTTGGGCTTTAAACTCCTCTTCGCTAAGTATTGGAATTTGGCTATCAATCTCTATTCCTCTTAATATTGGGTCATCTAAATTATTACTAGCCAAATTTCTAAAAGCGCTCTCATAGCCTCTTGCAAAACTAAAGTCTAAAACATCTAAAATCTCATCTATTAAGCTTGGTCTATTTAACAAAGTTTTAAGTATAGCCTCCCAAGCTGGATCTTTTTGAATTTTATAGCTCTTATTTAAATTGGTGCTATTTTTTTGAGTTTTCCTATTAAAATAGGCAACTTTAGAGTTAAAAATCCTTGCCGCCTCTATAGAGTATGCCTCTCTTACAATTGTGCTTAAGCTATTTAAAAAATTGTTAGCTTCTAAAATTGCTTTTTGCTTTTGGTAAGGATTTGTTATGTCATAACTGTTTTTAATTTGCTCTAATACAAAAATAACAATATCTTTTTTACTATTTAAAAGCTCTTTTAACTCATCTATTTTATTGCTACTAACCATATCGGCTGGGTCTTTTCCTTCTGGAAATAAGACAACCCCTCCTTCAATTCCGCTAGCACTTAATAACTTAGAAGCTTTAAGAGCCGCCATAACTCCAGCTTTATCTCCATCATAAGCCAATATAACTTTAGGCTCCCCTTTTCTAATTAGAGGCAAATGTTCACTTGTAAGTGCAGTACCTAGTGTAGCAACTGCATTTGTAAAACCTGCTTGATGAAGCATAATTACATCTAAATAGCCCTCTGTTAAGATTATCTCTTTTTTATCATAAATTGAACTTTTTGCCAAATAGTATCCATATAAAAGCCTAGATTTATTAAATAGCTTTGTTTGAGGAGAGTTTATATATTTTGCTGGATGGTTTCCTAAAGTTCTACCTCCAAAACCAACAATGGCTCCAGCACTATTATATATAGGAAAAATTACTCTATCTTGCAATCTAGCATAATACTCTCCCCTCTCTCCTTTTGCTATAACTCCTGCCTCTACTGCTTTTGGCAAAGGAATTTGATAGCTCTTAATTATCTCTATTACACTTGCTGAAGAGCCAACATATCCAATACCAAAATGCTCAATACTTCTTTTGCTAACCCCTCTTTTTTCTAAATACTCTAACGCATGAGGCGTCTTAAACAAAGACTCTTTATAAAAGTTTTCTAAAATCTCTAAAACTCTTCTTTCATCTTTTAGTCCGCCATCTCCTTTTGTATAGCTTAAAGGAATATTATAAGCTGATGCAAGTTTCTCTATCGCCTCTGGATAGCTAAGCTTCTCATACTCCATAACAAACTTTATAGCATCGCCCCCTACCCCGCACCCAAAACAGTGAAATATCTGTTTTCTTGGACTTACTACAAAACTTGGCGTTTTCTCGCCATGAAAAGGGCAGTTTGCTTTAAAGTTTGCACCACTCTTTTTAAGTTCTATATAACTTCCAATAACATCAACAATATCTATAGAGCTTTTTAATCTCTCAATTGAACTACTATCTATCATAATAATATTATATCCTAAAAAATATGTTATAATAGCACATATCTAAAAGAAGGAGAAATATATGGATTTTAGTGATTTACTAAAAATGGGTGCTAGTATGATTCAAAATAGCAGTAATGAAAGTACAAGCGGTATAGATACAGATTCAATAAGCAATGCTCTTAGCTCAATTTTTGGTGGAGATAATGAAGGTGGATTTGATTTAAGTTCAATTATCTCAAATGTTGCAAATAGTGATTTAGGTGAGACTATTGCTTCTTGGATTGGTAGTGGAGAGAATGCACCAATTGATGCTAATAAAGTTTCAGAGTTAGTTGGAGAGGATAAAATTTCTGAATTTGCTGAGAAACTTGGAATCGATATTGACACAGCTAAAGATGAATTAGCAAATGTTTTACCAAATTTAGTAGATAAGGCAACTAATGAAGATAGCTCTCTAGCAGAAAACCTACTTGAAAAAGTTGGCGGTTTAGATGGGCTAATGGATTTAGCAAATAAATTCTTTAAGAGCTAAATTTTTAGCTCTGCCTTTTGGCAAAATATTAACTACTTAAATGTTATAATCTATTAAAAAGTTCAAATATGGGTGCATTTCTTCCAGACTATAACGATCCTATTGTTAGTATCCTTTTGCTTTTAGGGATAATCTTTGCTGTATCTGTAGTATCGTATGGATATAGCATATGGAAACAAGAACAAAAGCAAAAAGAGCTTCTTAATTTTCTAAAAAGCTTTGAATCAAATGAGTGTACCCTAGATACAAAAAATATGCCTTTTGATGAGGGAATGAAAAAACCTCTCTTTCTACTAGCACTCTCTTATCAAAAAAGTGGTGAATACTCAAAAGCTATAAATTTATATCTATATTTACTAAAGCATACAAAAGATAACTCAATATTATCGCATCTAGCCGAAGCTTACCATAAAGCTGGATTTTTAAAAAGATCAGTAGATATCTATAAAGAGATTTTACACCAAACACCAAGAAATAAAGATGTTTTATATAAATTAGAGTTCTCTTATGAACAGCTAAGAGAGTATAATAAAGCTAATGAGGTTTTAGATATTTTAGAGGTTTTAGGTGAAAATGTATCTAAATATAAATCCAATTTAAAATTACAAAAAATATTAAAAGGGAATTTACAAAAAGATAAAAAGTTTGAAAAACTAACAAATCTTTTAAAAGATAGCTCTTTAACTTGGCCAATTTTAAGAGAACTATTTATATTAAATCCAAATAAAGCTTGGATATATTATCAAGATAAAGAGTTTAAAAATTTAATAGATATTCTCTACAAATTAGATATCATCCAACTTAATTTAGATATAATATCAAACCATACAAACCTAACTAAACTCTACTACACAAAAGGTTTTTTGCAAAACTCTTTAAATAATAAAGAGACTATTTTTGCAATAGACCTTTTAGCAAGTGCAAAAGAGAGTGGGTTTAATAAGGGTACTCTTGGCTTTAAATTTAACTGTAGCAAATGTAAAAGTACATTTCCTATAATGGCATATAGATGCCCAAATTGTCATAGAGTATATAGCTTTAATATAGAGGTAACAATTGAACAACAAAGAGAAAAAAGTAGTTACTCTTTACTCTGACGGCTCTAGCTTAGGAAATCCTGGTCCTGGTGGATGGGGTGTTATATTAGAATATAAAGGGCACCAAAAAGAGCTAAGCGGAGCAAAGAGCAATACTACAAATAATCAAATGGAACTAACAGCAGTTATAAAAGGGCTTCAAGAGCTTAAAGAGCCTTGTAATGTAGAGATTGTTACAGATAGTAGCTATGTTGCAAATGCCATTAATGAGTGGCTAGATAACTGGATAAAAAAAGATTTTAAAAAAGTTAAAAATAAAGAGCTTTGGTTAGAATATATTGAAGCTTCAAAAAATCATAATATAAAAGCAACTTGGGTAAAAGGTCATAGCGGTCATCCCCAAAATGAAAGATGCGATAAATTAGCAGTTCAAGAGGCAAAAAAAATAAAGGAGAAATTATGAGTGAACTATCCAAATTAGAAGATACAATTGGATATAGTTTTAAAGATAAGCAGTTGATTATTGAGGCTTTGACTCACAAAAGTTATAAAAAGCCTTACAATAATGAGCGGCTAGAATTTTTAGGTGATGCTGTTTTAGATTTAATTGTCGGAGAGTATTTATATAATAAATTTCCTAATAAAGATGAAGGAACTCTATCTAAAATTAGAGCATCTTTGGTAAATGAAGGAGGCTTTGCAAAGCTAGCACTTGCCTTAAATTTAGGAGAGTATCTATTTTTATCAACAGCAGAAGAAAACAACAAAGGAAGAACCAAAAAATCGCTATTATCAAACGCTTTTGAAGCACTTATGGGCGCAATATACCTTGAAGCTGGACTAAAAAAAGCAAGAGAAATCTCTATAAAACTACTTGAAGAGAACTACCCAAAAATAGATTTAGACTCTCTATGCAAAGATTATAAAACATCTCTTCAAGAACTAACTCAAGCACTCTATGGAACGACTCCTACATATATATTAATTGGCTCTACTGGACCAGACCATGATAAAGTCTTTGAGGTTGCAGTTGAGCTTAATAATAAAGAGATTGCTAGAGCAAAAGGAAAAAGCAAAAAAGAGGCCCAACAAGATGCCGCAAAAATTGCCCTACAAAGGTTAAAAAATGAATAGTTTTGGAATAAAATTTAAAGTTACTACCTTTGGAGAGTCTCATGGTAAAGCAATAGGTTGTGTTGTAGATGGTGTACCTGCTGGATTAGAGCTAGATTTAGAATTTATACAAAACGAACTAGATAGAAGAAAACCTGGTCAAAGCTCTTTTACAACCCAAAGAAAAGAGAGCGATATTGTAGAAATTTTATCTGGCATCTTTGAGGGTAAAACTACAGGCACTCCAATTGCTATGGTAATTTATAATAAAGACCAAAAAAGCAAAGATTATAGCAATATTAAAGATATATTTCGTCCAGGACATGCCGACTTTACATATTGGCATAAATATGGCATAAGAGATTATAGAGGCGGAGGAAGAAGCAGTGCAAGAGAGACAGCCGCAAGAGTAGCCGCAGGTGCCATTGCCAAACTCCTATTAAAAGAGCTTAATATTACTATAAAAGCTGGTATATTAGAGATTGACTCAATAAAATCTAAAAATATAGATTTTGATTATGCCTTAAAAAATGAAATAAAAACTTTAGATAAAGATGCTCAACAAGCCCAAATAGAAGCTATTAAAAAAGCAAAAAAAGAACACGATTCAGTTGGTGGAGCAGTTTTAGTAAAAGCCTTTAATGTACCCATTGGGCTTGGGGAGCCACTCTATTATAAACTAGATGCAATCTTAGCAAGCAATCTTTTAGGAATTAATGCGGCTAAAGCAGTTGAAATTGGAGATGGTATTAAAAGTTGCAAATTAAGAGGTTCTCAAAATAATGACCAAATTACAAAAGATGGTTTTCTAAGCAACCATAGCGGAGGAATTTTAGGCGGTATTAGTAATGGCGATACAATAAGCGCTACTGTCTGGTTTAAACCAACTCCATCAATCTTTAAAGAACAAAAAAGTCTTAATATAGATAAAGAAGAGATTACCTATAAACTAGAAGGACGACATGACCCATGTGTTGCAATAAGAGGTGTTGTAGTCTGCGAAGCTATGATGGCATTAACACTTGCAGATATGGCACTACTTAATATGAGCTCAAAGTTAGAGTATATCAAAAAGATATATAACTAACTTTTATATCTATATTATGTTTTGGAATTTATAATATTTTAGTTAAAAAATTTAAGTTTAACAATGCTTGCTAAAATTGATATAAAAAATACCTCAACTTTATAAAAGAGTCTTTATAGTTTTTTAATTTTTGCTATCTCATCTCTTAATCTTGCGGCCTCTTCGAAATCTAACCTTTTTGAAGCGGCTAACATTTTGGCTTTTAACTCTTTAATTATCTTTTGGCGCTCTTTTGGAGGAATTTTCTCT
>CAZCOI010000235.1:0-1555 GCA_964500335.1 uncultured Nitratifractor sp. | reverse complement strand
CTAAAGTATAAAGAGAAAGATGTTATCTCTATTCAGCATCACCCAGAAGCAAGTCCAGGTCCACATGAGAGTGCAT
The DNA here is from genome assembly GCA_964500335.1 of uncultured Nitratifractor sp. Taxonomy (GTDB): domain Bacteria; phylum Campylobacterota; class Campylobacteria; order Campylobacterales; family Sulfurovaceae; genus JAADEQ01. The sequence continues at coordinate 1,479 of CAZCOI010000235.1, read as the reverse complement.
ATATATTTAAAGAGTTTGCCAAAATGGTAAAGGAGTGTAGATGAATATAGCTATTATTTTTGGTGGAAGCAGCTATGAGCATGAAATAAGCATAGTAAGCGCAATTACTGTAAAAAATGTATTGAAGGGAGTGGATACTACTTTTATATTTGTAGATAGCAATAGAGATTTCTATTTAATAGATAGTAGCGATATGAAATCTAAGTTTTTTAGCTCAAAAGAGTATCTTAAAAAGAGCAAAAAATTGACTCTTGCAAAAGGTGGCTTTGAGGCAAAAGCAATGCTTAAAAGCAAAACAGTAGATTTTGATGTGGCATTAAACTTAATTCATGGAAGAGATGGTGAAGATGGAAAAATAGCTGCACTACTAGAGTTTTATGGAATAAAATATATAGGACCTAGAGTAGAGGCTAGTGCAATTAGTTACAATAAGCTATTTACAAAACTTTATGCTAAAGAGCTTGGAGTAGATGTAATTGATTATAAGCTTGTTAGACAAAATCAAGAGTTTGATATGCCATTTGATTATCCAGTAATTATTAAGCCTCTAAGGCTTGGCAGCTCTATTGGTGTAAGTATTGTTAAAAGCAAAAGCGAGCTTCAGTATGCGCTAGATGTTGCATTTGAGTTTGATAATGAAATATTGATAGAGCCATTTATCGAAGGCATTAAAGAGTATAATCTAGCAGGAGGTTATGGGAGCAAGTGGCATCTGTCAATTGTAGAAGAACCACAAAAAGAGGAATTTTTAGATTTTGATAAAAAGTATCTTGACTTTTCAAGAGATGGTAAAGTATTAGAAGCTAGTATTGATAGTGATATAAAGGCAAAGATAGTGCAGAGTTTTAAGAGTATCTACAATCCACTCTTTAAAGGTGCAGTTATTAGATGTGATTTTTTTGTAATAGATCAAAAGGTATATCTTAATGAGATAAATCCAATACCTGGCTCTATGGCAAACTATTTATTCGATAATTTCGAAGAAGTATTAAAAGATATTGCTACAAATTTACACAGTGAGAAAAAAATAAATATAGAATATTTATATATAAATAATATTCAAAAAGCTAAAGGAAAAGCCTAATTTTTACTTTGGCATCAATATTTATACTATATAAATTACATTATTTCAACCAAATATCTATATAAATTCATCTATCTTAAAAAAAACTTAAAAAAAAAACTTAAAAAAATATATTATATTCTTAAGGTTAATTATAGAAAAAATAGCATATAATCACTATGCATTGTTATGCAAGTATTTGTTTAATCTTAATTAAATAGATACTTTTATAGCAAAAAATTATTTTAGGAGGGCTATATGCAATCAAGCGCGACTATGGAGTATGATTATTCCGTTGCTAAGCTGTATATGTGGACAGCTGTAATATTTGGTATTGTTGGTATGTTAATTGGTGTTATTATTGCATCTCAATTGGCATTTCCAAGTTTAAACTACCTGTTAGGTGAGTATGGAAC
>CAZCOI010000234.1:0-2094 GCA_964500335.1 uncultured Nitratifractor sp. | reverse complement strand
TACCCAAATATTGCCCATACAAAACACTACAACCCTGGTACTGTATTTAGCAAAAATGAGCTACAAGATATCGTAAAACTCAAAAAGATATCATCTGCAAAAGATTTTACTCTGGCATGGTGGGATTATGGCTATCCTCTTTGGTATTATAGCCATACAAATACGCTTTTAGATGGTAGCAAACATAACAACGACAACTATATATTCTCTAAAATTATGCTATCAGACTCGCCTAAATTTGCCTACAACTTTGCAAAACTAACTATTAATTACTATACTCAATTAATAGATGCAAAGAAAAACGAAATCAAAGATATACCCAATAGATTAAAGCTAATAGATAAAGATGGAAAAGCCTATATTAATACTACTCATGACCCAATAATAGAGACAATTCTAAAAGTCAATCAAAAAGATCAAAAAGATCCTTACGAGTTTTTACAGAGTTTAGAGGATGGCTCAATAGATATTGCAACACCAACTCAAGATATATATCTATATGCGCCATATAGTATGAGTCGAATATTTTTAACAATCACTCAGTTTGGAAATATCAATTTAAATAGTGGTAAAAGAGAGAGAGATGTTTGGTTTTATCCAGCTTATGCTCTATCTAAAAATGGTGGTGACATAACACTAAACAATGGCCTGATATTTAACTACAAAAGAGGCTACTTACTTTTGCGTGGGAAAAAAATTGCAGTTAGTTATTTTATAACAACCTCTACTATGAAAAATGGCGATATTAAAATAGAGCCTATTAAATATAATAGTGGCTCAAAAGTTGTACTATTTAATAACAATACAAAACAGTTTATAGTTATGGATAATCAAACTTTTAAATCAAATTATGTTCAAATGTTTTTACTAGGAATTTATGATAAAAATCTATTTGAGCTAGTTGTAAAATCACCATATAGCAGAATATACAAGCTAAAAAAATAGCTTTTTTCTGCCAATAGGTAAAGTTACTTAGACAAAAAAGCCTAAATCTTTGGTATCAAAATTTTTCAGCTCAGGGAATAGTTGATTCATCTCATTGCTATTTACTCCAAACCACTTAAGTATAGTAGCAAAATATTGAGTCTGAGATGTTGTAGGAATTAATCTACCTTTTCTTGTAGCATCATCCTCTCCGCCCAATTTAAGAGTTGGCATTTTACCATATAATCCACCTTTTACAGCACCACCCATTACAAAATAGTGACCACCCCAAGCATGATCACTTCCACTTCCATTATTTCCTAAAGTTCTTCCAAAATCTGATATATTAAAAGTAGTTACTTGATCCTCTAATCCAAGTTCTTTCATCGCTTGGTTAAAATCATATAGTGCCATACTTAAAGTTCTCAAAAGTTTACCATGTTGGAACTTTTGATTACCATGAGTATCATAACCACCATGCATAACATAAAAAATCTGTCTTCTAAAACCTTTTTTTTGTTTACCAATTTTTATAAGTTTTGCTATTGCTTTTAACTGGTCTATTAAAACACCACCTGGTGTTTCATTATTATTAACACCAAAAGTATTAGCATCCATTTTGCTAAAAAGTTCTTCTCCATAACTATTTTTTAAACTATAGGTTGGATTAATTTGCCAATCATCTTTTAAAGTATCTTGATACTCAAAAGATCTCTTTTTTAAATCATTATAGAGCCTTTTAAAGCTATTTGGACTATCTATTTTTAGTAACTCATCATACAAATCTCTCTCTTGATCCTTAACTTGATAGTAAAGACTTGGACCTCCTCTAGCCATAATTAAAGGATTTGTATTTTTCCCAAATTGCAACTTTGAAGTTCTATCAATTGAAAGATTCAATCCATATACGCTAGAGTTGTTTATATTGCCCCACATATCTGCTAAATGACCTGCCCATCCAATAGTAGCTTGGTTTTGACTGTTACCCGTATAAAAAAGAGCTCTTTGTGAATTGTGAGAGTACAAGTGAATTGGTAATATAGCCTTTTTGTCTATTATATCTTTTTTGGTAGTTGGATGATGCAATGTCCCCATATTTGGAACTATTGCAACTTTATTGCTCTTAATTAAATAAGCAAGCTCAGGCATAAGTGGGTTTACACCTATGCC
>CAZCOI010000233.1:0-2464 GCA_964500335.1 uncultured Nitratifractor sp. | reverse complement strand
ATTATCAAATAAAGTTTGCAAGATGCCAAAATATTTTATTCCTGTTGCAGTATCAAGCAAATCAAATTTACTATCATCTCGTTGAAATTTAAAAATACCATTTTCATCTTGAATAAATTTTCCATTAATTACATTTTCGATTTTGTTGGCAAAATCTAAAAACTGCTCTTCCTCATTTTTTTGCTTAGTAGATAACATAAAATACAAATCTCTCAATAAAAATGGATAAGGAATATCAATTTCATGTCCTACATTTTTTAAATAAGATTCTGCATCACTGCAAGTTCGAAATAATTTTTGCAAATTCCAAACTAATGGTGTCTCAATATAAATCGTATTAGCTATTTTTATATCTTTTTTTGAAATATTATCAAGACATAATTTATCATTATATTCAAATATTTTACTATTAAAATGTAATTTTAAAGAAGAACTTTTAGAAAAAGATGTTTCAGAAAAGATATTTTTTTTTATTTTTTCTCCAAATAGATTTAATCTTCCTAAATTAACAATATCGGTACTATTATTAATAGCTTTTTCTACTGCCATACTGTTTAAAATTAAAAATATAGCTTTCCCAACAGTACTTTTACCGGTATCATTTTCTCCTGCAATAACGGTAAGACCATCTATTTTAACATTAGCTTCGTTAATCATACCGATATTTTTAAGTTCTATCTCCATATTGCTACCTTTAACTTTTTATTCCTAAACTTCTCTCTATCTTTTTTTGATCAAATCCGCAAATCCATTGGCTGCCGGCGATTAAGACTACTGGTACACCTTTGCAACCCTTTTTAATACAATCAGATGCAGCTTTTTTATCTTTGCTAATATCTATTGTCTTAAATTTAATATTTTGCTTTTTAAAATAGTTTTTTGCTCTAGTGCACCAAATACATGATGGCGAAGTAAAAAGAACAACACTTTTTTGTCTCTTCTTTTCGCTCATAGTTGCTCCTTAAAGAATTACCTCTATCTCGCTAGAGTCTAGTTCTACTTTTTTTGCTTTTGCAATTCTATCTTCATCCAACTTAGTTTTAAGCTCATCGTCATCTAGTGCCATTATCTGAATAGCTAAAAATGCAGCATTAACTGCACCTGCTTTTCCAATAGCAAGCGTACCTACTGGCATACCTGAAGGCATCATTACAGTACTAAGTAGTGCATCTTCTCCTTTTAGAGGACCACTCTCCATAGGTACACCTAAAACTGGTCTTGTTGTAGTTGCTGCTACTGCACCTGCTAAGTGTGCTGCCATACCTGCGGCTGCTATAAATACTTGTGCACCTTTTTTCTCTGCACTTTGAATATACTCTTTAGTTCTTTGTGGGCTTCTATGAGCAGAAGATATTATAATCTCGTAAGCTACTCCAAACTTTTGTAGTGTATTTGCACACTCTTTCATAATCTCGTAATCACTTTTACTTCCCATAATAATTGAAACAAATTTCATTAGCTTTCTCCTTTTGGTTTTAAATTTAGTGGTGTTGACTCTTCTACTAAGCCTTTTTTCTCTAGTGCCTCTTTTATCTCTCGACGCAAAATTGTATAGCTTGGCAATTTTGTTGGCAATTTAACATCAAAAATATAGCCACTATGTACGCAATCTAGCTCTTTACTATCTACTCTTTGAATCTTTTTAAATGTTAACCAATAAGCGCCATCTATTTGCTCAATCTTGCCTATTTCGTTATCTACAAGCTCTACACTCGCCCCAATTGGTAGTACAATCTCAACCCTATCGCCTACACAAGTTTTATCTTTGCATCTCCAACTTAGCCCATCTTCGCTAACAAGCCCTGCAACTTGGTGAGAGCCATACTGTATAGAAAACTCATGCGATTGTGTATCGTTTTTATCAAATGGGCGCGAAATTAAGTAAGCGTCTGTAAAGCCCCTATTTTGCGTTGTATTTAGCTCTTTTTGATACTTACTTGGCTCGTATGCACCAAAGTAGTAATCATCAATTGCTTCTCTATAAGCTTTTGTAACCACACCAGCATAGTAAGGCGACTTTGTTCTGCCTTCGATTTTAAGCGAATCTACTACACCACTATTTAAAATCTCATCTACATGCGAAGCTAAGTTCATATCTTTAGCATTCATTATATATGTACCAATGCCCTCTTCTTCGTCTAGCCTAAATGTTGTGCCACTCTCGCTATTGTGAGCATATATTTCGTAAGGAAAACGGCAGTCGTTTGCGCAACTTCCTCTATTTGGCACACGCCCAGTCTGAAGTGCCGAAACCAAACATCTACCACTATAAGCAAAACACATAGAACCATGCACAAAAACCTCTAGCTCTAAGTTTGGTATATGCTTTTTAATTGCCTCGCAATCGCTAAGACTAATCTCTCTTGCTACAATTATGCGTTTTACACCCAAATCGTAATAAACCTCTGCATCTATTGCATTCATAACATTTGCCTGAGTCGAGAGGTGTATAGGAATATTTGGT
>CAZCOI010000232.1:0-19367 GCA_964500335.1 uncultured Nitratifractor sp. | reverse complement strand
GCTTTAGATAATAAGTATCTATCAAAATCATATCTTGCTAATGCTTTTGCTGTAACTTGTTCTAATCTCATTATATCTCCTTTCTTATTTTACTATTGAACAAAGTGAATAATCACCATTAATAATTGATAATAAATTACTCTTTTGAAACATATTACAAACCACAATTGGCAAATTATTCTCTTTTGCAAGTGCAATTGCAGTATCATCCATAACCTTAATATGCTCACTTAAAGCTTTATCATAGCTTATTTCATCCAATTTTTTTGCATCTTCATACTTTTTTGGGTCTTTATCATAAACCCCATCAACTTTTGTAGCCTTAATTAATAAATCAGCTTCTATTTCACTAGCTCTTAAAGTTGCCGCTGTATCAGTTGTAAAGTATGGATTTCCGGTCCCTGCCGCAAATATAACGACTCTACCCTTTTCTAAATGTCTTCTTGCACGGCGCACTATAAAGCTTTCACCAATTTGATGCATATCAATAGCAGATTGCAATCTACTCTCAACACCAATATGCTCAAGTGCCTCTTGTATAGCAACTCCATTAATTACAGTTGCTAACATTCCCATATAGTCACCGCTTGTTCTTTTAATTATACCATCTTTAGCGGCACTAACACCTCTAATTATATTTCCACCACCAACAACTATAGCAACCTCAATACCGTTATCTACTAACTCTTTTATTTCACTAGCTATATATTTTAATATAGAGGTATCTATTCCATACCCCTCATCTCCTGCCAAAGCTTCTCCAGAAAACTTAACTAAAACTCTTTTAGCCATCAAAAAACCTTTATTGAGTAAATTTTAGAATTATACCCAAAGTCCTTGTAAGAAAGCTAAATTTTTATCAATCTTGATGGGTTTATTAATGCTCCATTTTTTGTTGCTTGGAATATTAATTTTCTTTTAATTTTACCTATAACTGTACCTTTTTTAACTTTTGAACCTTTTTTTATAAATGGTGAAAACTTATTTAAATCTGCATATACAGTATATAATCCATTATCATGTTTTATAATAATTAATTTTCCAAGCATAGCATTTTTTCCTACAAAGACCACCTCGCCATTTAATACATTATAGACTCTTTTATCACCGCTTGTAGATACCAATGTTAAAGAGTCGCTATGAGATTTAATTTTATATATTGGGTCTATAAATGTTCCAAAACTCTTAATAACTTTTGGCGACTTAAGAGGAGGAATCGTTTTAGGACCTCTATATCTATAGATATTATTAGCTACATATGAACTTCCATACTGTTTAATACCATTAATATTTTGAACTTTTCTACTCTCGTTTGCAAATTTTATACTTTTTAAACTCTTAATTCTCTTTTTAAGCTCAAGTTCTCTTCGTTTAGACTCTTTTGCCGCCTCTTCTTTTAAAATTTTTAATTTTGCTAAAGTTAATCTAATAACTGTTTGTTTTTTAAATATATCTTTTAGCTTTTTAGAGTACTTCTCTTTCTCTTTGGATAGTTTTGCTAAAAGTTTCTGTTTTTGTGCTTTTTGCTTTTTATAAACCCGTTTTTTTAGTTTAATATCTTCAATATTTTTAGAAATCTCCTCTTTTCTTTTTAAAAGATTAGCTCTTAGAGCCTTTTTTTGCTCAATATTTTTAGAAAGTTTTAAAAGCTCTTGCTGAGAGTAGTTTTTATATCTTGTATAAACCTCTTGCAATACAACACTTTGCTCATCTTTTTGACCACTTAAATCTTTTGCTACCACAGTTCCAAGCTGTTTAGAAACCATTGTAGCAAACTCCTTTTTTCTCTTTTCTATATCATTATCAAGCTCTTTTACCATATTATCAATGCCTTGAATCTCAGCAAGCGACTCTTTATATTTTCTCTGCTCTTGCTTAATAAATTTATCAAGTTCATTTAATTTTTTATCATATACTGCTATTTCTTTCTCAATTTTTTTAATTTTATTTGCAATATTTTGAAGCTGTTTATTAGTAACTATTTTTTCTTTATTTGCTGATTCTAAAGAGCTTTTAGATGCCTCAATTTTACTAAAAAGCTCTTTAGGAGAAGCCCCATTAGCTAAAACAGTTAATATAGCTAAAGCAAATATTACAACTCTTATCATCCTTCTGGAACCTCACTTGATCTTATTGCAACTATAAAAACAGATATAGAAACTATCACAATTGCAGTTAAAAGCATCATTAAGAAATCAGTAAAATGGATTAAATTATCTTGATTTTGTACAATAAAATCGATATCAATCTTTTTAATCCATCTATTACTTAAAAATAAAAATATTGCAATATTTAAAATTGTTGCAACTATTGCATCTATAAAAGCAATTTTAAATAAAATCCCGCTTCTAAGCATAATAGGTGCACCAAAAATCTCCATAATTTTCATTCTCTCTTTATGAGCTAATTGCCACACCTCCATCTGCTTAATTACTAAAAATAGACTTACTACAAAAAGCATAACAATAAATATATTTAAAATAATCTTTATTAATCTAAATAGAGTATGTTTTGAGTGATAAGTCTCTCCAAATATCTCTACATTTAATATCCCATCAATTGTTTTTAATTTAGATTGAATATTTTTTAACTCATCTAATGGCAAATATTCAGTTAAATGGATTCTATAAAAGAAAGGTAAATCTTTAAGTATTGCTATTAATGCCGCATCTTGCATTCCCGTAGTTATCTTATCTTTTATCTCTTCCATTTTCATAAGCTCAACACTATCTATTTTATCGCTAACACTCCTAGCAATTGGTGTTGTTAGCTCTTTTTTACTAACTACTAATATTGAATATTCATTTTTTAATTTCTCTTCATATTGTGTTGTAACCCTATTAAATATTAAAATAAACTCTACACCTATTAACATTGCCATCAATGGCAATATAAACATTAAATGGTCTTTAATGGACTTCATGAACGCCTCCATTTTCTATTATAAAATGACGATATGGGATATTAAATATCGTTGGAATTTTATGTGTTACCACAACTACTGTAGCATTAAGCTGATCACATGCATTTTCTAATAAATCCCAAACCACACCCGATGAAAACTCATCTAAGTTTCCTGTTGGCTCATCTGCTAAAATTAAAAATGGATTTTTAGAAAGCGCTCTTGCAACACCAACTCTTTGTTGTTCACCACCACTAAGCTCTAATGGATACTTATTTGCATACTCACTGAGTCTAACATGAGCTAATAGCTTTTCTGCTTGAACTTTTTGAACATCTAAACTATACCCTGTAATTATTAAAGGTAATACAACATTCTTTTCAACTGTCCACTCATTAATTAATTTATAATCTTGGAAAATAACTCCTATATTTCTTCTTAGTTGTAAAAGTTGCCCTTTTTTAATTTTACTCATATCTAAGCCACCAATATTTAAAGTACCATCATATGGCTTAATTTGCCCATACATAGATTTTAAAAGAGTCGATTTACCACTACCGCTAGGACCAGTTATAAATACAAACTCCCCTTGCTCTATTGTAAAATTAACATTATTAATAATAATATTTTTTCCACCTTCATATGCTAAAGTTAAATTATCTGCTGTAATTACACTAGCCATTTAGTACCTCTTTTATAAAATTGTGCGCTTTATAATTTGCAACGCTTTTTACTGGGTTAGTTGGCAAATATCTGCAACTTCCACCTTTTACTACAATCATCTTCTTTTCTGGCATATTAAAACTTCCAAACGAACACTCTACCACAAAACCATCTTCCATTTTAAACTCTTTACCAAAATGCACAAAATAGTCATCTTTTACTATACTGCCCTTTGGTAAAGAGATTTTATCTTTTGGCTTAGAAAAAGTAAAATCTATATTTAAACTCCTATCTTTTGACTCTTCTAAAGAATATATTGTTAAGGTATAAATATCTTTATTCATTCTTCTCCATCTTGCCTCATATTTGCTAATTATTTCAATATCACTATTTTTTAAAACTCTAAACTCAGCTCTTTTTGGAGAGCTAAAAACCTCTAAAGCATAATTATAATAATTTATACTATCTGTTCTTAATTCTAAAAAAGCTCCTTTTTTTAAAACTCTTAAAGCCTCTTCTAAAAACTTTTTACTTATTACTCTTCTATGTGGTTTTTTATCCCAAGGAACAGGAAAATGTATATATATTGTATCTAAAATATTAGAATTTAACATCTCTAATAACAATCTAGCATCATAATTTAACACTAAAATATTTTTTATATCTTGTAATGTTATCTGCTTTAAAAGCTGATTTATAGATGGAGTATGTATCTCAATGCCAATAAATAAGGTATCTTCTTCTTGTTTTGCCCTATATAAAAGATGTCTTGCACTTCCAAAACCAACCTCTAACTTAATCTTTTTAAAATCACTCTTAAAGTCATAAAAATCTTCTATGCTCTTTAGTGCCCAATGAGCTATTTTTGGTTTAAAAGGTTTTATTGCTGTATTTGAATGAAAAACTTCTAAATTAAAATCTTTTGCAAACTTATTTAATACCTCTTTTAATATTGAGCTATCGCTTAATTTTGTAATTTTATTTGGTTTAATTAAAAACTCTTTATCCTTTTTTATAATATCTAAAAATAGTTCATGCCCTTTATAATTAATTAAAACCAACTCATTATTATTATAATTTGCTCTAAACTCAACAAAACCATTATTACTATCTAAAATAGCACTCTTAAATGGTTTTACTTTTATATGTGGCATCTACTTTACCTCTACACTAAGCTCTTTTCCCATAAACGAAATAAACCCAAATGCATCACTTGCAAAAACTCTATAACTACATCTATAACCTCTCTCAGCTCTTGAATCTATATACTCTGGATAAAGTCTCCCTTTTACTTTATCTAAATAGTGCCATTTATTATCTCGGCTACACTTTCTTTGAATTAAATACTCCGTAACTGTTGGCTCATTATTTGGTACCCATAAAAGTTTTACAACACCTCTATCAACCAAAGTTGCACTTACAAATTTAACAGCTTTATATGGAGGCATACTCTTAACACTTATAACATCTCCATAATTTGACTCACTTAAGCCCGCAAATGTTGTAAATGTATATATATATTTAGCTCCTGGTTTTATAGTTGTATCAACATAGTGAGTTGCAAACCTACTACCAACAGAAGCTACTTTTACAAACTCTCCTTGCTTACCATTAATAACTTGAGCTCTATATATATTTACACCCTGAATATTGCTATAATTTGCCAAAGATCTCCACTCAAAACCTATTCCACTTCTATCAACTACACTTTTTACACCACTAACCCTTGGAAGCGAAAGGTCAGTAAACAAAGCATTAGCGCTACTAAATAGTAATAAAGTTATTATCAATATCTTTAAAATACTCTGTAATCCTAAAACTCTCATCTACTACTTCCTTTTTAAAATTATTCTTTAAAAATTTTTGCATATCACTAAATAAAGGTGCTTTAACTTCAACCTTTTTCCCGCTTCTAGGATGAATAAAATATATCATAAAAGCGTGCAAAAAGATTCTATGATTAAACTCTTTTTTTGCAGGTGCATAAATATTATCACCTAAAATATACCTATTTAAAGCGCCTAAATGAACCCTTATCTGATGTGTTCTGCCACTAAATAGTTTTGCACCAATTAGTTCATACTCTTTATTGCTTAATGCAATCTTTGCAAAAGCGCTCTTTGCCTCTTTACCACCCTCTACAATAGCCATCTTTAACCTATTTTTAGGGTTTCTAGCTATTGGTCTATTTACAATTACATTATCTTTTAAAGGGTAGTTAATTACAGCTAAATAGTATCTACCCATACTTCTATCTTGCAACTGCTTACTTAGAGCTTCGTGAGCAAAATTGCTCTTTGCAACAAGTAATGCACCACTCGTATCTTTATCTATCCTATGAACTATGCCATTTCTCTCCTCTCCACTAATTGTAGAGAGCCTAATATCCTTTTTTCTTAGCCAATCAACTAAAGTTGCCTCTTTAACTGAAGGTGCAGGATGCACCACAAGTGATGGAGGTTTATTTATAACTAAAATATCCTCATCCTCATAAAGAGTAACAATATCTATATCAATATCTTTAAACTCCTCTTTTGAAGCCTCTTTAAAAGAGTATTCAATATCTAAATTAGGAGTTACTTTAAACGATGGTTTTGTTATGACTTTTCCGCCAACACTTACTAAACCATCTTTAATAAGTTTTTCAACCTGATTTCTACTAACACCTATATGCATAGAGAGTACTTTATCCAATCTGCCGTTACTTTTAGATGTAAATTTACTACTCCCCATTACATACTCCAAGCTTTTACTTATAAAGAATAACACAAAAATTATTAATTATATATTAAAAAATATGTAAATTTTAAGATTTAAAGAAGTTTTCTATAATTTCTCTAGCTTCATTAATATCTGTAACCCTATTAATTTTGTCTCTAAAAGCAGATGCACCACTATAACCATACTTAGAGTATGTATGAAGATGCTTTCTAAAAAGGATAACACCATATTCCCCATAAAAATTTATCATCTGTTCAAAATGCTCTAAAACAACAGTAGCAATTAACTCTTTTGATAAATATTCGATATCCTCTTTTATCTCTTTAAATATCCAAGGTCTGCCAACTGCTCCTCTTCCTATCATTATACCATCACACTTTGTATGCTCTAATACCCATTTAGCCTTTTTAGATGAAGTTATATCGCCATTTGCAATTACAGGAATATTTACAGAGCTCTTAACCTCTGCAATTGCATCATAATCAACTGGAGCTTTAAATTTATCTTTTCTTGTTCTTCCATGCACAGCTATAAAATCAGCTCCACTATCTTCGCAAACTTTAGCAATCTCTTTATGATTTTTCTCATTAAAACCAAGTCTAATCTTTACAGAAGTATATTTCTTATTTGAATACTTTTTGATTGTTTCAATAGCTTTACCCATCTTTTTTAAATCTGTTAAAAGTGCACTACCTTGCAAATTGTTTACAACTTTTGGAACTGGACATCCACAATTTAAATCTATAATATCTACACCATCTTCTCTATTTATAATATCTACTGCTCTTTTAATAATTTCTGAATCACTTCCAGCAATCTGTATAGAGTATGGGCTCTCTAAAGGAGATTTTTTAAGCATTTTAAAAGTTTTTTTACTATTATACGCAAGTGCATTTGAACTAATCATCTCACTTACTGTAACATCAACACCAAACTTTTTAACAACACTTCTAAAAGGTAAATCTGTAAGCCCCGCAAGAGGAGCTAGAAAGTATATAGGTTTTGAAAAGTCTAAACTCATCTACAAATATTGTCTATAGTTACAACATCATCTATTTTATAGTTATATTTACCTTTTTTAAGAGTATAAAATGCCTTAAATGCTTTATACTCCTCTTCACTACTCTCATCTAAAATATCTTTAACCTTATCTAACATCTCATATTTAAATAGTAAATATAAGTAGCTTGGCATTGCATCTTCATCTTTTGCCGATAGCTCTTTAAATAGTTCTAAATTATCATCTGGCTCAAATTTTGATAGTGCAACTTTTACAACTTTACAATAATCATTACACTCTAAATCATACTCTGCTATAAAAGACTTTAACATCTCTAAATTTAAACCTATATCTTCTTTGCTAGTTAATGCTCTATCTAGTAGCTTAAAAAATCTCTCTTTCCCTAAATCTTTAGCATACTTTTTAAGAGTATAAAAATCTTGGCTCTCAACTACTTTATCTAAAGCTTTTTGCACCAAAGTTTCACTATATTTATCTTTAAAATCAATCACTTTTAATGCAAACTGAGAATCTGCCTCTAAATGATTAAAATCATTCTTCTCTTTTAAGTAGTTATTCTCAGATAGATGTTTACTAAATTTTTGACTCTTTAAATCAACATATTCGCCACTATTAATTTTAACTACTACTTTTGCAACCTCTTTTATTCTTAAAGAAAGTTCTGAAGATTCATAACTATTAGGGGTTAAAATAGCCTCACTTAGCATTGCCATAGATTTTCTTACATCTTCATTTGAATAATTAACTGCTGTTGGCTCACCAATTAAAGACCAATATACACTATCTTCTAATTTTTTTGCATCGCTTCTCCACTTTCTAACATTAAAAAAGTTTTTTGTACTATAATATGCCATATGTAATATAGAAGCAACAGCTAACAATGCAACTGGTATTGCTACCCAAACAGCAATAGGCAATTTTGGCAAATGTATACCAAATACATCAAACGAAAATGTTCCAGCATTTATCATATAAACCGCTACAGATGTAGCAATTACAAACAGCAGTGCAAAAACCGTATATAATCCAATCTTCATAATAATCCCCTTTAAGTTAGTTTAACGATTACTTAACTCCTTCTCATTTATCTCTCTACATGAGATACAATATTTTGCAAATGGCTTAACTCTTAATCTATCTATATCGATCTCCTCTTCGCACATTTCGCAAATACCGTAATCGCCTTTCGACATTTTATCTAAAGCTAACTCAATTTCTTCTAATTTTTTCATCTGTTTTGCAATTAAAGTGTCATCTATAGCACTATCGTTAAGTAATACTGCATAATCTCCTTCATCTGTAGGGGATTGATTTCTCATTAAATTTATCTCTTCTTCAGCTTTTGCAATATTTTTTCTTATATTTTCTGCCATCTCTAAAAGTTCTTTTTTTAAATCTTCTAACTCTTCTACTCTTCCCATATTTTTTACCTTTAATTTTTATTTATGGTATGGATGATTGTTCCTTATACTTAAGCCTCTATAGACCTGTTCTAATAGAACCACTTTCACCAATTTATGTGATAGCGTAATCTTACCAAAAGAAACTGATAAATTGCACTTTTTTATAAAATCTTTATTAAATCCGTATGCTCCTCCTATAAAAAATGTTACTTTTGTGCCCTTTTCAAAGATTTTAGCAAACTCAAAACTGTCAATTTCTTTTGAATTTGGATCCAGTACTACCGTATAACCATCAAAATACTCTTCAAATGCTCTTGCATATTCTTGCTGTGCCAAATGTGGAGAAGTATCTTGTGCTTTTGCAATCTTATTATTAAAAATATCTATCACTTCAACATCTGCAAACTGCTTAGATATCTTTAAATAGTGTTCTATTAAAGGAGTATATAGCTCTTTTTTAGATTTTTTATCAATTGTATATATTTTAATTTTCATTTTCTAACTCTTCATAGAAGTTATCTACAATCTCATTTGGTCTAATAGCTCGACTTAAATAGCTATTAAAATCGCTTCTACTATACTCTATACTTAAAAGCTTTGGCTCAACAGCTCTTGAAATTGCAACATAAAGCTGACTAGGAGCAAATAGATAGTCAAGATTGCAAATTAATGACTCCAAACTCATACCTTGAGATTTATGTATAGTAATTGCATACGCTAATTTTATAGGAAATTGAGAAAGTGTAGCAACTGCTTTTGGCTCTAAAGTATTGCTATCTAACTCTAATAGCTCAAAATCGTGTTCACTAACTTTTATATCTTTGCCTTTACTTCTAACAATTATACTATCATCATTAAAACCAACAACTACACCTCTTTGCCCATTAACAAAAGCTCCCCATTTATTTACTGTAAAAATTATAGGTGCTCCTATTTTTAAATGTAATCTCTCTACAACAGGTAAAGCTTTAGACCAACTACTAATCTTTCTATCATCAATATCTTTTAACTTTTCAATATCCCAAAAAAATAGAGCCTCTTGAGTTTGAAGTTTAGAAAGCTTTTGCATATTCATACTCTCTACTTCTAAATTTCTAGCAAAAAGATAGGTTGGCTCTATCTCATCTACAATTTTATTGTCTCTTAAATTTGATAAGTATTTTTTTACATCTTTATCGCAGATTCCTTTTCTTATTTTTGATAAAATCTTAATAAACTCTTTATCACTTGTTCTTTTTACCTCTTCTAATATAACTGATTTAAAATTAAATCTGCCCCAAGCACTACTTTCAAATGCAAAAATCTCATCTTTAAATAAAGAGTTACTATTTTGTTTTGTAATTGGAGGAAGTTGATAAAAGTCTCCTACTACCATCAACTTACCACTATATCCTAAACTATCTAAACGATAATATATCATATCCATCAATCTAGCTGAGACCATACTTATCTCATCTATAATAATTAAATCAACCTCTTTTAAAATCTTCTTAAGTTCATTAATACGAGAGCTATTTTTTTTATCTTGATTTCTTAGCTCATCTAAATTTGAAGCAATACCAAATATAAAAAAGCTATGCAAAGTATATCCGCCAATATTAACAGCGCTAATTCCAGTACTCCCAAGCGGAACAACATTTTTTGCATTATCTTGAAAAATATCAATAATTTTAGATGTCAAATAGCTTTTGCCAACACCAGCACCGCCACTTAAAAATATATTTCTCTCTTGAAGTAATTTGTAAAGGGTTATTTCATTCATAATCTAAAGAAGAGCTTATAAGAAGTTAATAAAAAAGAGGAGATAGCCTTAAGCCATCTGTTTAGCAACCTCTGCCGCAAAATCCTCTTCTACTTTTTCGATTCCCTCACCTAATTCAAATCTTACATATGAGTTAAGTTTTGCACCATCACAACTTTTATTTAGATACTCACCAACACTTATCTTATCATCCATAACAAATTTTTGGTTTTCTAAAGTATTATCTTGTAAAAATCTTTTTATTTTACCAGGTAAAATTTTATCTAAAATATTTTCTGGTTTACCCTCTTTAATTAATTGCTCTTTAGCAATCTCTTTCTCTTTCTCAATTACATCAGCAGGAACTGCATCTTCATTAATAAATCTTGGATTCATTGCCGCCGCATGCATTGCAATATTTTTTAGTGCTTCTTCAGCACCTGGCTTATTAGCCGCAACTATTACACCAACTCTGCCATTAGCATGCACATATGTTCCTAAAGAGCCATCTGTAATAACTTTTGCATATCTTCTTACAACTAAATTTTCACCAATAGTAGCAATCTGAAGAGCTAGATAGTCTGCAAAAGGCTGATTATTAATTTGGCTAGCTAAAATATCTTCAATAGTCTCAAAATCATTAGCAAATACATGTTCTAAAACCTCTGCTACAAATGATTGGAACTTCTCATTTTTAGCTACAAAGTCCGTTTGAGAATTAATCTCAAGCATAATAGCTTTATTTGCATCTGATTTAATAGCAATAGTACCTTCAGCCGCTACTTTATCAGCTTTTTTAGCCGCCGCACCAAGACCCTTTTTTCTTAGCCATTCAACAGCTTTTTCCATATCGCCATCAGTAGCTTTTAGAGCCTCTTTACAATCCATCATACCAGCATCAGTCATCTCTCTTAATTTTTTAATATCTTTTGGTCCAAAATTTGCCATAATGCTATCTCCTTAACTATTTGCAAGCTCTTTAGCTTCTGCTAAAGCCTCTGGTTTAATTTTATAATTTTTAGCTTCATCTTCACTCATAGATGCAATTTGTGCATATGTAGTAACTCCAGCATCATAAAGTTTCTCTTGACTCTTTGGTCCTATTCCGCTTAATTTTGTTAAATCATCTTTTTGAGTCTCTTCTTTAGCCTCTTCTTGCTCTTTTGCAATCTCTTCTTTAACCTCAGCTATCTCTTCTTTACTAACATTTGCCGCTTCTGCCGCCTCTTCAGAAATTCCAGCAGTATCTAGCTCACCATCACCACCTTCACTCTCAGTTGCTAAAGCTTTACCTTCAATAATCGCATCAGCTATCTCTTTACAAAATAGATTAATAGATCTTATTGCATCATCATTCCCAGGAATTGGGTAATCAATTAAATCTGGGTCACAGTTTGTATCAAGTGGTGCAACAATTTTCATCCCCATTCTTCTAGCTTCTTTAATAGCAATATGCTCCTTAACAGCATCTATTACAAATAAAAAGTCAGGAGTTTTATCTATACTTCTATAACCTTCTAAATATTTTAAAAGCTTCTCTTTTTTTCTTTTTAACATTAGAGCCTCTTTTTTTGTAAGCAAATTAATCTGCCCACTCTCTTCCATTTGCTCAATAATCTCTAATTTTCTAATAGATTTTTTAATAGTTGGATAGTTTGTAAGCATACCACCTAACCATCTTGTAGCAACATATGGCATACCACAGCGCTCTGCATGCTCTTTAACAGCCGCTCTTGCTTGCTTTTTCGTACCAACAAAAAGAAAAGTTTTACCTTCAGCTGCTGCATCTCTTACGATATTATATGTATATTTAAAATATCTAAGAGTCTTTTGTAAGTCAATAATATAGATATTTTTTCTCTCACCAAAAATGAACTTTTTCATTTTTGGATTCCATCTTCTTGTCTGATGTCCAAAGTGCACACCGCACTCTAATAGATCTTTCATAGTTACCATAGGTAATCTCCTTGTAAAAAATATAATTTAGGTTTAAACCTCTGCAGCCCTTAACGCAATAGCGCAACCTATTCAAGGATTAACTGCATGTGTCTTTTCTGAATCCACAGATTTAGACCGCGCTAATTTTATCTAAAATAGTTTAAAATTAAAAAAGAATTAACAAGTTTTAAAAAAATATTTAAAAAATTGTAACAAAGAGAGAAAAGTTATCTATCTTCTTCTATTTGCTCTTGTTCTGCCTCTTCTTCTACTTCCTCTATTTTTATTTCTGCCTCTTTTTTTATCATCTTTAGAGCTTTTAATTAATCTTTTTATCTCTTCTAAACTTTTTCCTATATTATCTTTGCCCTTTATTTGGGTATTATTAGAAATTAAAGTTGCCAATTTATAAGCTATTGTAGATAAATCATAAACCTCTTTTAATTTATCTACTAAATCTATTGCGCTTGGTGTAACCTCGCACTCAATAACTTTTTCTAAAATCTCTCCACTCTTTAAAATCTCTATATCTTTAATTGTTGGAATAACTTTACTCTCAATTGTACTTCCTACACTCTTTTGAATCTTTTGTAAAGCTCTAAACTCACTTGGAGTTACTATCGATATTGCAATTCCATCTTTACCAGCACGACCGGTTCTTCCTATTCTATGAACATAACTTTGAGAGTCAAAAGGAATATGGTAATTAAATACACAACTTACATCATTTACATCAAGTCCTCTAGCCGCAACATCTGTAGCAATTAAAATCTCGCAAGCTCCTTTTTTAAAATCTTTTATTGTAAATTCTCTCTCTTTTTGGCTCATATCGCCATGAAGCCCGCTACACTTATACCCTTGAGAGTTTAAAAATGTACTTAATCTATCAACTTCTCTTCTCATACGACAAAATACAATAGCTTTATTTGGATTATAAAAGTCTATCAAACGAATTAAAGCATCATCTTTTTCTCTCTCTTCTACTACATAATACTCTTGAGAAATATTAGAATTTGTAACCTCACTCTTTGTAATAGATATACTTTTTGGCTCTTTTAAAATCCTTTGAGCCAATCTTTTAATCTCTTTAGACATAGTTGCAGAAAATAGTAAAGTTTGATGCTCTTTATTTAAGTAACCAAAAATTTTCTTAATATCATCTAAAAAGCCCATATCAAGCATCTCATCAGCTTCGTCCAATACCACTACACTAGGATTTAACTTAATCTTTTTACTCTCTAATAAATCTATAAGTCTTCCAGGAGTTGCCACAACAACACTAGCATTTTTCACTTGTTCTATTTGCCTATTATATGGTGCTCCTCCATAAACAGTAGCACTTTTAGCACCCAAATCTTTACCAAATCTATAAACCTCATCGCTAACTTGTATAGCCAACTCTCTTGTAGGTGTAATTATTAAAGCCTCAACCTCTTTATTAAGTTTTAAATTATTAATAATTGGTAAAGCAAATGCCGCTGTTTTACCTGTACCTGTATGAGCTTGAGCTATTACATCATAACCTTGTAAAATTAAAGGAATTGCCTCTTTTTGAATAGGGCTTGGTTCTCTAAAACCAGCTTTTCTAATAGCCTCAGCCAACTGCTTTTTAAAATTAAAATCTTCAAATTTCATAAATCTTCTTTTTATTTTATTTATTGATTTGTATCTACTACAATAAGCATATTTGCCAAACTCTCCAAATAAAATGCTAAATAAAAATTAAGTAGATTTAGAAAGTTAAAGTAATTGCAGTTTCCAAAACAATAGTCGCAATTGTAGCTAAAGTATCTGTTAATAATATTAAAAAGTGCTAAATTGTTTTAATTGAGTCTAATTTAAAACTAAAAACTACTCTGTTATCAAAATAGTCTATCTCTAGCTCAATATTATGTAGTTTTAAAATATAGTTTACTACTATTAATCTAACATCAATTTTATCTTTAACAATAGTCCTGTTACTGCTAAAATACTCTTGAATCTTTTTTATCTCATTAATATTTAAACTTAAATTATAATCTATTATATTAACTTTATTGCTATTGCACTCTACCAAAACTTTGTTATTTAAAACCATACTTCCAAATAAATTTATAAACATCTCTCTAAATAGCTCTCTATCAGCAAAAATATCTATATCTTTACAATCAATCTCTATACTATTATCTCTCTTTTTTAAAACTACACTTTTTGCCTCTAATATTAACTCTTTTAAATTACATTTAATCTTATTTGGTTTAATAGAGTTATTTTCTAATTTAGTTAATAAAATAAAAGTTTCAACTAAACTATTTAATTTTTTTGCACTATTTTCAATTTTATTTAAAGAGATATATTGAAACTTTTTATCTAAATTTTTATTTTTTATAATATCAATATAGCCTAAAATCGAAGCAATTGGAATTTTAAATCTATAGCCAATCTTGTTTAATACTTTTGTCTCATACTCTTTTATCTCTCTTATGCGCTTTGTATATCTCTCTTTTTGTTTTTGGCTCTTTTTAAACCTTTTTGAAATTTTTTCTAACTTTTTTAAAATTAACTCAGACTCTTTAAAATAGAATCTATCATCTCTTTTTGCTATATAGTTTTTCTTTAATATTAAATTTAAATTATTCTCAATTTTATAAAAATCTCTATTAATATCCATAAAAATTTTTCTTAAAATAAAAAACAAAACTACTAAACAAAAAATTACTAAAAACTCTAATTTCAATATCTTTACATATACCAAATTTTCTACATAACTTAAAGGTACCGATAAAATAAGATAACTATTATCTACTCTTTTAATCTCATATATAGATTTACTCTTAAGAGTTTCTAAATCCGAAAAATCAATATTTACACCATTTATAACTCTATTGTTATTTATAATAGTTACTCTTGCATCAACTATTTTTGATAACTCTTCTAATTTTTTATAGCTAATATTCTTATCTAATAAAATAGTGCTTGTAACAGCTTTAAAACTTCTTTTTATATTATTAATTTCTCTATTTTTAAAATAAGAGTAACTCCAAACTGCTACAATAAAAAGTAAAAAAATTGCAAAAGAGCAATAAACTCTTATAAATTTTTGATATATCTTTATCATCTTTACTCTTTAGTAAAATGAACCAATTTAAACCTATCCCCCATAATAGTAGGAGCCAATAGAGTTTTTATCTTATCAGCTTGCCTTAAATATTGAGAAGTTGTTGCAATTTTATGGTACTGTTCTAAAATATCAATTATGCCAAATCTAACTAATGCTCTAGCTTGCGTCTCATAATTTAAAAGTTTTGCTCCAGCACTATCAAAGCTATCAATTACATGATTAAAATTAACATCATAAGTAATATCACTCTTTTTAAAATGCTCTTTAATATCTAGTTCTTCATCAAATAGAGGATAAGTTGTATGTTTAGAGTAAACTCTTATAGAAAAATCATTTCTTACATATCTCTCGCCATAATCAAAAGATAAAAATTCAAATCTTTTTGCTAAATTTACCACATCTTTTGCAAACTCTTCATACCCTACTGCAATCTCACCACATCTTAAACGATGCTTTTTAGCAAACTCAATCTCTTTAACAGAAGCATCAACCCAATCAATCTTAAAATCCTCTACTATTGCTACTTTTCCATCTTTAAAAAGTTCGCAAGCAAATGCATCAAAAATCTCATTAGATATAAAAAACGCCTCATCTAAATTAAACTCTTTTAAACTCTTAAAATACTCTATATTTACAGCACTGCCAAAATTTTTTGCAAAATACTCTTTTTGAGCCTCAATTACCATCTCTTGACGCTCTACTATAATAAAACGCATACTATCTAACAAACTCTCATCTTGTGTATAAAGCCATCTTATCATATCACCCATTAAATAGCCTTGATGTGCCCCTATCTCAACCAAAGCAACACTTTTTGATAATCTATTATCTTTTATCAATTTATATAAATAGTTTGCAATCGAAGCTCCAAAAAAAGCGCTAGTACTAACTGCTGTATAAAAATCTCCCTCTTTTCCAATTGTTTTAAAACTTTTATAATAGCCTCCATCTCCATAAAGCCATTCATTCATAAATTTACTAAATCTCATTATTTTACTCTCTCATACAATTTTAACAACTCTAAATCTCTATCTATTTTATATATCTTATAATCTAATACTTTAATCTTATAAGAGTTTTTAAGCAATCTTACATCATCAATACTCTTTTGCCCAGCACTATATAAACTTTTTGTACTTTTTAATATTCTAGCATATGCACTTGCCTCTTTTTTTGCAATTTTTATCTTTTTATTTATTAACTTAACTCTATTTACTACAGATTTATAAAGTGCAATTTGTGCTTTTTTGCTATTTTTTTCATTTATAGCAGAGATTAAACTATCTAACTTTGCAACCTCTATCTCATTACCTGCATTAATAGAAATTGGCATTGTTACTTTTAAAGAGTAGTTTGTAAAAGCATCTTTAGTTTTTGGCGCACTTTGAGACATTTTAGTATATCTAGCTCCTACACTTATTGTTGGCAGATATTTACTCCTTATTGCTTTTACATAATATTTGCTACTTAAAGTTTTTGCCTTTGCAACTTCAATATCTGTATTTTTACTCAAAAACTCATCTAAACTCAAAACCCTTAATTTTGGTAATTTAGACTCTTTTAAAGCACTATTTCCAATCTTTTCATACTCTGCTTCAAGTAGTGCTAAATTCTCTTTTAAATTCAATAGTGCAATATTTGCTTCATCTCCTTTAGCTAATGCATTATCCAAAAATACACTATCTACCAATCCTGCATCAAACTGCTCTTTTGCTCTTTTTATCTCTATTTTTGCATTGTCAATTTGAAGCTTCAATTTTTTAATAGAAAGCTTTAACTGTTTAATCTGAAACAAAATCCCAACAGCACTAGAGCTTAATTTTGAGCGCTCTTTTATAGTAGATAGCAACGATAAAGATTTATTATTTTTAGCATATAAAATTCCATAATAAATTCCACCACTCTTAAAAATTGGCTGTTCAATCCCAATAGAGTATATATTTTGAGGGTGCCAACCCCCTATAGCTTGATTATTCCAACTTCTCTCAAAACTTAACATTATAGGCGATACCCAGCTATTTGAGTTATATTTGCCTTGTACTATACTTTTTTGTAACTCTAAATCAAAAAGCTCTTTATAGCTTAAGCTTAAATATCTATCTAACTCACTAGAAAATAGTAAGCTAGAAAATAAAATTACAAATAGTAGCTTTTTCAAAATAGTATCTCTCCTAAAGCTATCTCTAATCTTTTAAAACCTTCTATAATCTCATCTTCGCTTATTGTTAAAGGTGGCAAAAATCTAACTGTATTGCGTCCAGCCTTTAATAAAATTAATCCTTCCTCAAAAGCTTTTTTAATGATTTGGCTTTGTATATTGCTATTTTTTGCTCTAAGCCCTCTCATCAACCCAAGCCCTACACTCTTTTCAAAAAACTCTGGCATAGATTTTACAATATTATTTAACTCATTATCAAAAAGCTCAACCCTTCTTTTAATACTCTCTTTTTTATACTCTTCTTCTAAAATATCTAAAACACAAAGAGCCCCTCTTGTAGATAAAAAGTTTCCTCCAAATGTTGAGCCATGATCTCCTGGTTCAAATATATCTTTTAAATTTGTCATAACAGCTCCAATTGGCAAACCGCCTCCTAATCCTTTTGCTAAAGTTATAATGTCTGGCTCAATCCCATAATAGTTACTTGCTAAAAACTCTCCACTTCTATAAACTCCTGTTTGAACCTCATCTACAATCAATAAAAGACCCTCAGCTTTTAAAAATTTTGCCAAAGCTTTAATCTCATCTTTATTAAAAGGCTCTACTCCTCCCTCACCTTGTACTAACTCAATCATAACTGCAACTGTATCTTTATCTATACTCTTATAGATATCATCAATAGTTTCTACATGTTTAAAGCCATCTGGATATGGCGAAAAATTAGGTGTATGCATCTTGTTTTGTCCAGTTGCTTTAACTGTTGTAATAGTTCTTCCATGAAACGAATGCTCAAGCGTAATAATTTTATATTTTTTATTTTCAAAATTAATTTGCCCATATTTTCTAGCAATCTTTAATGCTCCCTCATTCGCCTCCGCTCCACTATTTGCAAAGAAAACTCTCATATCATAACCGCTTAACTCAACTAATCTTTTAGCAAGCAAAGCTTGAGGTTCAATAACCCAAAGATTTGAGACATGTAATAGATTTTGAGCTTGCTCGCAAATTGCGCTTGCTAATCTCTTATTTCCGTGTCCTACACTACAAACCCCTATTCCACTTGCAAAATCGATATACTCTTTATTATCTTTACTATAAAGCTTTGCTCCATCTCCTCTTTCAAAAGCAACATATTCTCTTGCATATGAGTGTAAAACATACTCTTTATCTATTGATTCTAAATCCATTTTTTTTCCTTAAAAGAAGTTAAGTAATTATATCAATTTTTAATAAATTAGCTACAATTGCACAAAAATTTTGGAGATTAAATGCTAAAAAATATTGATAAAGGAATAATTTTAATGCTCTTAGCCTCTTTTACATTCGCTTTTATGGGAGGTTTTGTTAAAGTTCTTGGTAAAACTTTGCCACCAGTAGAGATAACCTTTTTTAGAAATATCTTTGGTGTTGCAATAATCCTAAGTGCTCTTTGGCACACCCCAACTACAAGCAAAGGCGGTAAACCACTTCTTCTTTTTTTTAGAGGCTTTATTGGCTTTTTAGCCCTGCTTGCTTATTTTTATAATATGGCTTACATCCCTTTGGGCGAAGCAGTAACATACAACAAAACAAGCCCCCTATTTCTAGCTTTTTTTGCATGGCTATTTTTGGGCGAAAAGCTACCCAAAACTGCTCTATTAGCTCTAATTTTTGGCTTTGTAGGAATTGTTTTGATAGCAAAACCAGATGGCTTTAATTTAGATAAATACGATATTTTAGG
>CAZCOI010000231.1:0-1839 GCA_964500335.1 uncultured Nitratifractor sp. | reverse complement strand
TAAAAATGCTCTTTCAATGTTGCTTAAATATCTAAATAGAGTAGGGTGCAGTTATCGATATAGCGCCATTACGAATAAAAAGGGTTCATCTATTCAAGTGGCTTTAATATCAAAAATCAAGATAAAAAAGAGCAGTTCAATTAGAGTAAGCCAAAGCAGTGGAGATAGAGATATATTAAAAGTTACTCTTGATACTAGTGGCGCTTTGACAATTTTTGTAAATCATTGGCGCTCAAAAAGAGCAAAAGAGAGCCAAAGGCTCAAATATGCAAAAGCTCTAATAAAGGCTATAGAGAAAATGCCAAAAGATGCCGAGTATATAATATTGGGAGACTTTAACAGCGAATATAATGAGTGCAGCTTAATAGATAAAATAAATCATGACACCAAAGGGGTTTGTGGTATAGATACAATATTAAAAACTTACTACAAAAACTCTCTAATAAAGCTAAATGAGCATCCTAATATCTCTTTGTATCATTATAACTTATGGAGTCAGATAGAGCCACACTATCGTTATAGTTACGACTTTTTTGGTAAAAAGAGTGCAATAGACTCTATAATAATACCAAAAAGCTTAAATGATAATAGAGGCTGGAGATATGTAAAGAGAAGTTTTAAAGTTTTTAAAAAGAGGTATCTATTTAGAAAATCTTATATAAATAGGTGGGAGATAAAAAACTCAAAACATACCGGATATGGATACTCTGACCATTTGCCAATTTATGCAAAGTTTAGCAATGGCATTAAAGAGTCAAAGCATGAGAGTATGTTAGATAAGATATTTAAAAATTTCATACCACACAAAGCAGATAAAAAAGAGAGCAAAAAGAGTCTAAAAAATAGAATCGAGGTTGCAAAAAATGAGCTTACACTAGAGGAGCTAGCAGCAATAAAGAGCACAACTAGAGAGAGTATTGTAAATAGAGCTTGTGTAATCTTTAAAAGAGGTGATATAGCAGTAGTAAAAAATAGTAAAAATGCAAAACCAATAATGTTATATAGGTGTGCAGAGCCTCTAAAAGAAGGTCGTTGCTATCAATTAAGTGTAAATAAAAAGAAAAGATATTATAAAATTGATGAGATAACAGATTTGAAACCCCTAAAAGAGCTAGGCTTAATTGATAGTGAAGCTTTAATAGCAAAGTTTGATATAAAAAAGTTTAAAGAGTACTATATAGGCGATATTGTAAAAGATATTAGAGGTATCTACAAGAGTGGTTATTTGCATATTGCAGATACAAAGATTAAGCTATATCTTAAGAAAAAAAGAAGAGGATTACTAAAAAAAGGCTCTCATTTATATATAAAAAAAGCTCAAATTGGGTATTATAAGGGTGAAAAAGAGCTTGTAGTTTACTCTTTAGACGATATAACAAAGGAAAATTAATGCAATATTATAGTTGGATTTTAGCATTTCATGTAATGAGTTTTGTTAGCTGGATGGCTATGCTTTTTTATCAACCAAGATTGTATGTATATCATAGTGAGCATGCAGATAACAAGGGGTTTGTAGAGGTTGTGCAGATACAAGAGTATAAGCTTTTTAAATATATTGGAGTGCCAGCTATGTGGGCAACAATTTTTAGTGGCTCTGCAATGCTTTATTTAAACCCTGCATATCTAAGTCAAGGTTGGATGGTAGCAAAGCTTCTTTTTATTGCTGCACTTATTGCATATCACTTCTCGCTTGAGATACATAGAAAAAAGCTTTTGGAAAATCCACACTACAAACCAGGCAAATTTTATAGATTTTATAATGAGGTGCCAACACTGCTAATGATTGGCATTGTTATATTTGTAGTAATAAAGCCATTTTAGTAGAATACCCTAGCCAAA
>CAZCOI010000230.1:0-3627 GCA_964500335.1 uncultured Nitratifractor sp. | reverse complement strand
TCTTAAAGGCAGAGTCTCAAGCCCTTGAATATTTAGCCACGAATTAAAAGGACTCGGCGCTCCTCCAAAATCTCTAAGCAAAGCAAGCCTTGCTCTTAAAGTAAATATAGGCTTATTTAAAGAGCTGTAAATTAATCCGTGATAGCTTAAATCTGGCTCGTTAAAGTGGCTGTATCTTGGGTTGTTTTTAATCTTTTTTGTTGCACTTTTTGCCTCTATTATAGCGCCTCCAATTGCCGTGCCTTGCCCGTTTATATATTTGCTGGTGCTATGAACCACAATATCGGCACCCAAATTTAGCGGTTTGCATAAAATTGGCGTTGCTACCGTATTATCGGCACATAGTAAAATATTATGCTTTTTTGCAATATCTACAATTTGCTCAATATCCGCAATCTCAATTGCCGGGTTTGGGATAACTTCAAAAAATATAATTTTTGTTTTGCTATCAATTTGGCTCTCTAACTCATCTAAATTGTGTATATCAAAAAATCTCGCCTCTATTCCAAAACGCATAATCGTATGCGCCCCAAGCGTTAATGTGCCGCCATAGCTTTGCTTTGCAATTAAAATATTATCTCCGCTTTCAGCAACATTTGCAAATGTATAAAAAATAGCCGCCGTTCCACTTGCGGTCGCTAATGCTCCAAAGCCTTCTTCTAACTCGCATAATCGCTTCTCAAAAATATCGGTTGTTGGGTTATTTAGCCTTGTATAAATATTGCCCTCTTCTTCTAAAGCAAACAGATTTGCCGCATGCTCACTATCTCTAAACTCGTAAGCTGTCGTTTGAAATATAGGAACACTCATAGCCCCGTAACACTCTTTATTGTAACCTGCTTGCACAGCAATAGTTTTATCATTCATAAAAAGCCTTTTTTATTTTTATAATACCATAAAAATCTTGTTTGTTAATTAAGTTTAAAAATGAAAAGATTAAGGAGCGGCTATGCGTAGTGACAAAACTTTGGAACAACTATAAATCCATTATCACAGAAAAACAGATACTTCTGATGACTCTTTTAAAAAAGCACGAAAGTTAAATATGCTTTTACTTCAAAAGATGAATAAAGCAGTTAAAATGTTTAAGGCTTCTATTAAATAAAATCAAATCCAAAAATTTGGAGGGATTAATTAATATTTTATTCTTAAAGTAATAAAAATATGTTACCTTAAAGTATTATAGATTTATAAAATAAGTATTTTTTTAATGTACTTGACAAAGTGGGGAAATCATAGTACAATTTTTTTTATTGTAGAATACAAAAGGATTTGAAATGAAATACATCTCATTTTTAATGATGTTGTTTGCTTTTTCTTCGATTTCATTGGCAAAAAATGGCACAATATACCAATTCGAATCAGTTAATAGAGGTAAAATAGAAGTTAAAGCACTTCCTAATAAATTAAAATTTAGTGGAATGGAAGGGAAAATAGTTGAGTTAGCCTTTATTTCACAAAATTATCTCTCTTTCGATTTAATAATGAATTTTAATAAAATGAAAGAAAAGTATGATGATTTTGATGTTGTTGCTATTTTTCATGGCACTAAAGAGGAGATTAAGAGTTTTGTAAAAGAAGCTGGTATAGAGAATGATATAAACTTTCCTATTATTTCCGTAAATGATGCAAAGAGTTTTTTTAAAATGATAACCAATCGTTCCGGAGGACTTACGGCATATATACCATTTATTATAACAATATCAAAAGATGGTAGTATAGAATTTTTAGATGCAAAACAATACATGGGAGAGTTGACACTTGATAAAATGGAGTACTATTATAAAAACTCAAATAGATTTCTCTCCTCGTAAATTTTACTGAAAAATTACTTTTGGAAGATAATTTTAAAGGCTAATTTCTAAAGATTTTTAACAAACAATTATATTGTAGTAAAATATAAAAAAGGGGGCTTGATAATAATGTTAAAAATAATCATATTTCTTATTTTTGGATATATTTTACTTTTTGGTAGAGAGATTTCTCGTTTATGTTACCATATAGATAAACAATATTTTAATGAGACATTAAATATCAAAGAGGACATTCTTATAGATGTTACTTCTATAGCAAAATCACAAAATACAGGCAATGTTTATATCACATTCGATACAGCACGCTTTATCCCTTATGTCTCTGGTGCAGAACTTTACTGTACCAAAGATAGCGACAAATATATTAAAGACAAAAATATACTTGAAAGCTATAACTGTAGTGGTGATTGTGATGGTGGGCTTATGAGGATTCGACACCAAAAAGATGGTTGGTATTTTTATATTTCAAATGCACGCTTAGCAACAAATACAAATGTTCCATTTGTGCACTCTATCTGGACAAAAAAATCCGGTTTTATATTAGCACAAAAGCATCCTTGTGAACGAGACAAGGATGTGATTTTTCATGATATGAATATACCGGATGATAAAAAGATACAAAAACTACAAGCAACACTAACTGCAAAACAGAAAAATATAATCATAAATGATATAGCTTATTATGGTACCTTAGCGATTGCCTCAGGTATAGACAACACTATAGAAACTCGCATACAACAACAATATGATGCTTATATGCCGGGTGTAATCTTATACAGCAAAGATAACGGTATGCACTGGAGCAAAAAAATCATTGAAGATACCCCTTTTTTAAATGCATTGGTAGATAAAACTCGTATGTTAGTATCGGGTAATTTAGAAGGTAGAGGCGGTTATATCTATCTATCTTTGGATAATGGTGAACATTGGAAAAATGTCTTTGAGGGTGCTTTTATTAACTCTATAACCAAGTATAATAAAGGATATCTTGCCGGTGGATATACTCTACTTGAAAGCAAAGATGGTACTACTTGGCACAATCATTCATTGGATTTTTTAAAAGATACAGAAATTAAAGCACTCCTTGGATTTGCCAATAAACCATATATTTTTCTTGCAACTGAGAATAATATATTCATTAGTTCTGATAGTGGACAACAGTGGCATAGAGCAATACTTCCAAAAGATATAGATGCACTGCCATTACAGATAGAGTTTTATGCAAAAAATGGCAATGTATATCTTGTTGATAGTTACCAAAAGGGTTTTGAGCTTTATACCAAAGACTTTGGTCTGCACTGGCACTATAAAAATATAAAATAGGATAACTATCATAAAATTAAAAAGTAAATGGATAGTCTTTTTTGTATAGCTTATAGTAGGGTGAATACAAAAATACGAATCACATTACTCTTTATCGATGTATATGCAAAAAGAAACAAAGGACTTTTTAATGTTATTATTCATATAGTCAAAAAAAATTAAGAAAATTAAGAAATTAAGGGGTCTATCATTTAAATTAGCAAAAGATAAAGAGCTTATTGATAATTTGATATTTATATCGAGTTTTACATAATAATGTTTTTAAAAACAATGCATTCCCAAGCTTGGAGCTTGGGAATGAGTAAAAATTTAACAAATAAAATCAGATCCCCGTTTTGATGACTTTAATGATATATTTTAAAGTTTAATTAACTATTTTTAGGTGTTAAATTTCCATTTAAAAATTTATGTATTATAGAGCTTAATAGTGTTTGATAAGGTATCCCTTCTATTAAAGCTTTAGTTTTTAATTTTTCTAAATCACTCTCTA
>CAZCOI010000229.1:0-8474 GCA_964500335.1 uncultured Nitratifractor sp. | reverse complement strand
CCATATAAGAATTGTAGCAACATATGTAGATAGATATAAAAGAAAAGAGGATATTTGGCAAATTGCAGATAAGATTAGAGAGAGAGTATCTAAAATTCCAGATGTTAAATATTTAACAGTAGCGCCTTATGGTTCTACTGCACTTGCTAGTATTCGTGCAAGTGTAGATGCAAAGCTTAGCTCAAATAACTTAGAGTCACTTTTAAAAGCTGGCAAAGAGGTAAAAAAAGCTTTAGATAAAACAAAAGGTGTAATTAGCAGTTCAGTTACTTGGGATATGGATAAAAAGGTTTATAACTTAAAGATAAATACTAAAGATGCTCTAAGTTATGGACTGCATAGAGAAGATATTACAAAACAGATTCAATTAGCACTTCGAGGTGCTCCAGTTGCTACATTGTCAAAGAGTAATAGTATAGATTATACAGTAAGAGTTTGGTTACCTAAAAATCAAATTAATAATATAGATGAGATTTTAACAATGTTAATAGATACAAAAAAGGGTAAAGTTCCTTTAAATAAATTTGCAACTATAGAGAGTACTTATGAACCAAGCCTAATTACAAGAGAGGGACTAAAATATACTTTAGAGGTTTATGGCAACAGAGAAAAAGCGGCTATTTCGCATATTATGAGTGATTTTGAAAATAGATTAAAAAAGATTAAACTTCCTGATGATGTAGAGCTTGAACAAATTGGTGATATTAAGCAATTTAAAGCATCTTCAAATAGAATGATTGGAGCAATTATTACTGCTGTTGTGCTTATTTTCTTTGCGCTTGTTGTTATGTTTGCAAATATAAAGATATCTTTGATGATTTTATTCTCTATTCCATTAACCATAATAGGAGCATCTTGGACAATGCTAATAATTAATTATCATGTCTCAATGCCTGCAATGATGGGTTTTATGCTCCTTAGTGGAGTGATTGTTAATAATGCAATTTTATTAATTCACTTTGCAATAGAGAGAATCCAAGATGGTGTTCCAAAAAAAGAGGCGATGTTAGAGGCAATTAGAATTAGAACAAGACCGGTACTTATGACTGCGTTTGCTGTTAGTGTTGGTATGCTTCCTGTTGCTCAAGCTTCTGCTATTGGGCTAGAGCGTTTAGCACCTCTTGGAGCAGTAGCAATTGGCGGTTTGATTGTTGGTACCTTTATGACCTTGGTATTTATTCCGGTACTATTTATTTGGTTTGTTAAAGAGAAAGTAGTAAGGGAGACAGAGATTATATAAAATGGAAATTTTACTATTAGAAGATGATACTATTTTAGCCCAAAGCCTAAAAGATTATTTAGAGCTAGAGGGCTTTAAAGTAGATTTGGCATCTAATGCTCAAGAGGTTTATGATTTAACTTTTGTTAATAGTTACGATTTATATATATTTGATATAAATTTAGAGCAAGATAGCGGTTTTGATATATTAAAAGAGTTAAAAAGCAGTGGTGATACAACTCCAACAATTTATATAAGTGCATTAAGCGATATAAACTCCATTAGTAAAGGTTTTAGTTTAGGGGCACAAGATTATATTAAAAAACCCTTTGAGCCTGAAGAGTTGGTTATTAGGATAAAAAGCAGACTCTTTGACAATAAAAATATAATAAAATATAAGAATTTAGAGTATAATCTATTGACAAAAGAGATTGTACAAGATGGAAAAATTATTAGCTTAGGAGAGATTCAAGGAAATATTTTTCATAAATTAATGCAAAATATTGGTAAAGTTGTACCACAAGATGAGTTAATTGAATTTCAAGATAATAAAAATGCAAATGCATTAAGAGTAAATTTGGCAAAAATAAAAAATAAACTAAATATAGATATTAAAAATATTAGAGGATTAGGATATATGATACCAAAAATTGAGGATTAAATTGAAATATTATGAAAAAATAGCACTTGTTAGAAACTTTATAGTCTTTTTTTCTTTACAAATTTTATTACTTGCTGTAATTTTTTATTTGCAATATCAAGATAAAACAAAAGAGCTTGATAAAGAGATATACTCTAATATGCAAATTTGTAGTTACTATTTAGATTGTAAAGAGTATGAATACGATTTTATTTTAAAAGATGATAATTTAACTAGCGATAGACTTTATAAAGATACTCAAATATACTCTTTATTTGAATTACCAACAATAGATAAATACTATTTAAAAATAGTCTTAAAAAAATCAAAATACTTAGAAAAAATTGACAAAATTTTTTCTAAATTGGCTAAGAGTTTTTTGCTTTATGCTCTACTAATAGCAATTATATCTTTTTTATTCTCTTTATACACACTAAGACCTTTAAAAAGGGCATTAGAGATTAATGAAGATTTTATTAAAGATTTACTGCATGATATTAATACACCCTTATCTGCACTAATTTTAAATTTGAAGTTAATAAAAAAAGAGTTTGGTAATAGTAAATATATTCAAAGAGCACAAAGTTCAATTGCTTCTATTTTAAATTTGCAAGAGAATTTTAAAGCCTTTTTAAATAGTTCGAATTTACAAAATGAGGAGTTTAATTTAAAAGAATTAATAGATAGACTAATAGAAGAGTTTAAAACAATCTATACAGATATCGAATATATTAATAATATTAGCAATATTAAAGTATATACCAATAAAGAGGCTTTAAGTAGAGTATTGTCAAATTTAATAGATAATGCTTCAAAATATAATAAACCAAATGGTTTTGTAAAAATCTATATAGATAATAATAGCTTAATTATAGAAGATAGTGGCAAAGGTATAAAAGATGTTAAAAAGGTATTTAATAGATACTATAAAGAGAATCAAAGAGGCATAGGATTAGGTATGCATATAGTAAAAAAGATTTCAAATGAGTTAAATATAAGATTGCAAATTGTTACTAAAATAGATAAAGGTACTAAGGTAATTTTAAAAGGGTTAATAAAGAGGTAATATTTTTATGTTAAAATTATAAAAAAATGTAGGAAATATATGTTTAAGAAAGCTACAATATACATTTTGCCATTTTTAATGTTGGGTTTATTAAATGCTAAAACACTAACACTAGAAGAGAAGATTGCTAAGCTAAGCACTGTTCCAAAAGAGCAAAGATATATTTTAATAAATAGCATAAAAAGAGATTTAATTAGATTAAATCAGGCAGAGAGATTAAAAGCAATAAACAAACTTAGAGCAAAATTAAATGGTAATAAGATGCGATTAAAAGGAACAAATAGAACTAAAAGCAGATTAAGAAAAGGTTTAAATAAACATATAACTCATAAAAATAAAAAGCAAGCTCATAAAAATAGACAAAATAAATATAATAAACATAAAAAATAGATTATTAGGGTAAAAGTTGAGAATTTTAAATTATTTTTTTATATTACTTTTAATAAATCTTTTATATGCCGATATTGATAGCGATTTAGATGGAGTAGAAGATAGTAAAGATTTATGCCCAAATTCAAAAATTACAGATATTGTAGATAAAAATGGATGTAGTATAGAGAGATTAAAACTCCCAAAAGAGCATCATATAGATATATCTTTAGGGTATGTTTACAAAAAATATAGTGATTATTCATCTAAATATAATACCTTTGCAATGATATACTATTATGGTGAATACTCTTTAAATCTTTATTTAACTAGTAATAGTGAAGATGATATAGAAAGCTCTTTAAGTTATTCTAAAATAAATAATAACTTTTTATACTCTATTACACTTGGAGCATACTTTCCAACTACTAGTGATAACAAAATAGACTATTTTGCAAAATTAGGTTTTAGTTATATAGATGATTATAATCTATTTGTTAATTTAGAGTATGACTTTATGCAAGATAGTAATAGTAAAAATGGGTATATTCTATCTTTTGGTATGGGTAAAAATTTAAATGATAATTTATATGGTTCACTATCTTATAAATATAATTGTGCTTTATATGATGATGAAAATAGTAATAAATATTTAACTTTCATACTAAATTATGACTTTAATAGCAACTGGTATATAAGTAGCTCTTTTGGATTAGGATTAGATAATTCAAGCCCTAAAAAAGAAGTTAGTTTTAATTTAGGTTACTACTACTAACTTAGGTAATAAATAGGTAATAAAGTTTTGATACAATTTTTTTATAAATCAAAATGCAAGGAGAAGTTATGAAAAAGTTAGTAGTTGCCTCTTTATTTGTTTTATTAACTTCTAGTACTATATTTGCTAGAGGCGGGAACTTTGGACATGGCTATGGGTATTATCATAAAGGTGCACAATATCAACAAAATATGGTTATATCAAATTTAACTGAACAACAAAAAAATGATTTAATCTTTATGTATCAAGAAGAAAAATTAGCAAGAGATGTATATATTACTCTTGGTAAAAAATGGGGTGCAAGTCTATTTTTAAATATACAAAAATCTGAGCAGATGCATATGGATGCAATAAAAAATCTGCTTACTAAATATTCTTTAGAAATTCCAGTTTCAAATGATGATATTGGGCATTTTCAAAATGAAGAGCTTCAAGCACTTTATAATGATTTGGTAGCAAAGGGTAATCTATCTTTAAAAGATGCTTTAGAGGTAGGAGTAGCTATTGAAGAGACAGATATTGCAGATTTAGAAGAAAAGCTTGATGGAGCACCAAGTGATGTCGCAAATGTTTATAATCGACTTTTAAGAGGAAGTTATAATCATTTAAGTGCCTTTAATAGATATTTAGGAGTTTTATAATGAAAAGTATTATTAAATTAGCTTCAATTGCAACTATAGCGCTTATATTTAATGCCTGCGGTGGCGGAGGCTCAGGAGGAGGCAATATAACTTCTATTGCTTCTGGTACTTATAATTTATCTCAGGCTAATAAAAATGATTTAGCATATATGGGAAATGAAGAGAGACTCGCTTATGATGTTTATATCTATCTTTATAACTATCATGGGCAATCAATAAGACAGCTTTATAATATAGCTTCAAGAAGTGAATCAAATCATATAAGTATTGTTAGAAGTTTGGTAAATAAATATAATATAACTCCTAATGATTTAACAAATTTAACTACTACTCCTGTAGCTTCTAGTACAACAGACCAAAGCTCTTTACCATCTGGTAAATATGATATAGGTGCTATTCAAGATTTGTATAATGCACTTATTGCAAAGGGTAAAAACTCTGTTAAAGATGCGCTAGAGGTTGGTTGTATGGTTGAAGTAACAGATATTAACGACTTAAATCAAAAAATTGCAAATGCAGAATCTAGCGGAGCTCAAGATTTAGTTGATGCATTTAACATTTTAAGAGATGGAAGCTACAATCACTATTGGGCATTTGATGCAGGGCTTAAAAATATTGGAGTAAGTGCAGGATGCTGTGGATTGGGCGATGCTTATTGCCATGATGAATACCCTAAAAATACTCATATGTAAATTAGGCAAAGATTACTCTTTGCTTAATATTTGACTCTTCATATAATTCATATATAATTCATATTAGCCAAATATAATATCTCTAATATCTACACAAAGGATAAAATATGAAAAAGTTAAGTTTAATTGTACTCTTGTTAATTGGGTTTGCAAATGCTAATTCAGTTGATGCAAAAGATGTTTTTCAAAAAAGATGTGTTATGTGTCATACAGATAAAAAGATAGACCCAAACAATAAAGGAAACTTAATAGGCCCTCCAATAGATGAGGTAGCATTACATATGAAAGAGAATTTTAAAGATGAAGACAAAGCAGTAGCTTTTATGGTTGATTATATTTTTAATCCAGACCCTAAAAAGGCTTTGTGTGCTTCTATGGATAAGTTTGGTTTAATGCCTTCTCAAAAGGGTATTTTAACTCAAGAAGAGGCAGTTGAGGTTAATAAATATATCTATCAAAATTTTCCAAGAGAAGATTTTGCAATTAAAGAGAAAAAAAATAGAGCAAAAGCAAAATTTGAAGTACTCGATGCAAATAAAGATGGTTTTATATCACCAAAAGAGTTTATAGAGTTCCGTGCTAAGAAAAATGGCATAGATGTATCATCATTTAAACAAAATCTCTTCTTTAAAAAGATAGATTTAAATAATGATGGTAAAATAGATAAAGAGGAGTTTACAAAATTTAGGGCAACAAAAAAGTAGAATTTAATAAATGAAAGCAAATATTTTATTACTAGAAGACGATTTACAGCTAAGCCAAACAGTAGAGCAGTTTTTAAAAATGCATGGATTTAATGTATATACTGCTTATGATGGCTTTAGCGCACAAGATATTATATATGAGAAAAATATTGACTTAATGCTTCTTGATGTAAAGGTGCCAAATATTAACGGCTTTGAGTTTTTAAAACAAGAAAGAGATAGCGGTTCAAATACTCCAGCAATTTTTATAACATCTCTAAATAGCATAAACGATTTAGAAAAAGGCTTTAGTGTTGGGGCAGATGACTATATTAGAAAGCCATTTGCTCTAAAAGAGCTACTTGTAAGAGTAGAAGCTCAGCTTAAAAAACTATATAATAGCAGTAGTAATAAAGTTTTAATAGAAGATGGCTTAGAATTTGATTTTAACTCTATGAGGCTATTTAAAGATGGCAAAGAGATTAATTTAAAAAACAAAGAGTTAAAGCTTTTAGCCCTGTTTTTAAAAAATAAAGATATACTTTTAGAATATGATAAAATCTTTCAAGAGATTTGGGATTACGACAAAGAGCCAAGTAGCGGTAGTTTAAGAGCATATATTAAGACTTTGCGCTCAGTTATTGGAAAAGATAAAATTCAAACTATAAAAAATATAGGATACAGATTTGTTAGCTAGTGAAAAAAAGGCACTTTATAGATTTTTAGCAATTTATCTTTTATCTACACTTTTGTTATTTTCACTAGCTTCATATATTTTTTACAACTCAGCAAAAGAGCACCTTATAAGGCAACAAAAAGAGGTTTTAAAAAACTACTCTCAAAATATCCAAAGCAAACTTAGAGAACTTCATAGAAGCAATGCCGATAAATTAATATATCCAAATAGCAAAGATGTAAAATCGGCTATTTTTGATTTAGATAAAAATTATATCTTTGGCAGTTTCAAAAAACAGGTATCTTTAGATAATTTAGATAAAAATAAATTAAACTATATCACAAAGCTTGAGCCATACTATTTGGGTTCTGCTTATTTATTGGTATCTAAAAAAATAGATTATGCGCCAATTATAAAACTTCAAAGAAGTATAATATTTTTTATGATAATTGCGGGATTTTTCTTCTTGTTTTTAGGCTATTTTTTAGGAAGACTATTTATCAAACCCCTAAAAGAGGCAATAGAGCAAAAAAATCATTTTATTCAAGATGCAACACATGAGCTAAATACCCCAATAAGTACAATTTTAACAAATATAGAGCTAATAGAAACATTCAATAAATGCCCAAATGCAAAAGATGAACTCAATAGAATAGAGATTGCTAGTAAAACTTTAAGCCGAATTTATGATGATTTAACATATATAAATTTTCATCATAAAGTTAGTAAAAATTTAGAAGAGTTAAATATATCTAAACTTTTAAAAGAGAGAATTGAATACTTTTATGCTTTAGCTAAAACAAAAAATATAAATATAAGTGCTAATATAAAAGATGATATTACATTAAAAATAGATAAAAATGATGCACTAAGATTAATAGATAACATAATTTCAAATGCAATTAAATATAATAAAATAGATGGTAATATTAATATCTATTTAGATGAGAATAAGTTTATAGTAGAAGATAGTGGAATTGGTATAAACAAAAAAGATTTAGATAAAATTACAAATAGATATCTTAGAGTAAATAGTAGCGAAGGTGGCTTTGGAATAGGGCTAAATATTGTTAATATGGTAATAAATGAGTATAGCTTTAAATTAGATATTACCTCAAAAATAAATAAAGGAACAAAGGTTACAATATTATGGCAAAAGTAGCAATTATAATATTTTTAACACTATCTTTATATAGTGGAGAGCTTTTAAAGAAAAATTGTCTTAACTGCCACCAAAAAGAGCAACTTCCAACAAAGCTTATATATAAAAGATATCTTATGAAATATAGCACAAAAAAGAGTATCTTTAATGCACTATATAACTACTTAAAAAACCCAAATATCAAAAACTCCATTATGCCAAAAGCATTTTTTTCAAAATTTCCTATAAAAGATAGATTAAACTTAGATGATAAAGAGCTAAATGCTACAATAAAAGAGTTTATAGAAGAGTATGATATTAAAAAACATCTTATATTAGATAATATCAACGATAAATAGACCTTTCTTTTTTAACTTTACACAATATATATAAAAGTGATATAATACAATTAAACTTTTAATGCTATTTTATACAATAAAGCTAAGGTTATAGGTGGGGAGAGTTGTGGAAGAAAGTGCAAATCTTAACAAAGTTTATAAAATATTTATAAGTTCATCGTTTGATAAATCATACGAACTTGGTTTTAGTAAAGAGAGAAAATTTGTTAAAGA
>CAZCOI010000228.1:0-6463 GCA_964500335.1 uncultured Nitratifractor sp. | reverse complement strand
ACAAACTCTCTCTTTTTTGTTTGAGCTTTTATCTTGATTGCCAAATCTATCATCTCTAATAGCTCATCTTTACTAAAGTCTGTTAATGTCAAAAAGTGTCTCACTGCTTTTTCCTGCTTAGATTTTTAAAAGAGATATTCTACCATAATATAGTATAAAAACTTAAAGATTGAAGCTTATTTAACTACAAGAAAATTATAAAAATTATCCTTAAAAATGTTATTTTTGTGTATTTTAAATAAAAAGCAATAAATTGTATCTAAAATATTATCCATTTTATGGTATTATATAATTAATATTTTAAAAGGGCATTTATATGAAAAAAAGATTTTTATTTTTAATATTAATATCTATTTTTATGACTGGGTGTGAAGAGGTTATACAAAATAGTGCTCAAGTTATTGATTCGGAGGTTGAAGGCTTAGAGTATCAATGTTCAGGCTTAATAAAATATACAGATAAGAATGGTACTTTAACTTGCAACCATTTACCATTAGCTTTTAAGATTGGAGAGATTAAGTTAGGTCTTTTATATAAGATGCCAGAAGATAATATAATTTTGCCACAAGATATTGTGGGCGTTAAAAGGGCAGATATTAATAGCAGTAATGTTATAAAAGTTATTACAATACTTCAATCTTTAGATAAAGATAAAAATCCTGAAAATGGAATAACAATTACAAAAGAGACTAGAGATAAGCTATCTGATACTATGATAGATATAAAAGAGGAGAGCTTAGAAGATATTAAAGAGTTGATATCTTCTCAAATAGAAGATATTAATTTTACAGATACAAATAGTTCAATTAAACATTTAAATAGTTCTATGAAAAGATTTAATATCAAATTATAAAGATAGTTTAATATCCTATCTCTATAACCTCATATTCAGGTTTTTTTATTGGGGCTTTTTTAGGTTTTACTTTTTTAGTAACACTCTTTTTACTCTTTTTTATACTTTTTTTATTCTCTTTTTTTGTTTTATTTTGTAGCTCTTTTTTATTCTTATTTTTTAGTTCTTTTTTATTTTTAGTACTTTTTGATTTTTTTGTAGAAGCTAAAGAGTATCCTTTGTAGTAGTTCTTTAATTGAGCTCTATCATATCCATATATATCATTTCTAAAGTGTAAATTTCCATAGTCATCCATAAAAGCAGTAAAATAGGTAATATCAATAGGAATTCTTCTTCTTAATGGAATAGTCTTTTTATTATTTGTTCCTAATCTTCTCATAATTGAATCAACATTAATATTGCTGTTATACAAAGATAGAGCTTTTAGTAACTCTCTTGGCTTTTGTATTCTCATACAGCCATGGCTAAATGCTCTTGTTTCTCTAAAGAATAGTCTTTTGCTAGGAGTATCATGAACATATACAGAGTATTTATTTGGGAAAAGAAATTTTATTTTGCCTAAAGCATTTTTGCTACTAGGGCTTTGCATAAAGTGATAAGGAATATGTTTTTTATTATTTAGATATTTTTTCCAATTAACAGTAGCTGGATTTACCTTTTTTGCTTTATCTCCCCAGCCATCATAAAGATATTTTCCTTGTTTTTCATAATAGTGAGGATTTTTTATTAAGTGCTTTAACATCTCTTTTTTTACAATACTCTCAGGTATTCTCCAATAAGGGTTTACAACAATTGTAGTCATAACATCGCTAAAAACTGGTGTTGGATGGTTAGGTTTTCCTGTAACTACGCGCATTGTTGTTACTAAATCTTTGCCATCATATACATATAGTCTAAATGCAGGAATATTAAGCTCTATTCTAACTCTTGCTTCTTTTCTTTTACTCCATTTTATTCTATCTAAATTTAGGCGTATTTTTTTAATATAGTAATTTACTCCTCTTCTTAACTCTAATCTTGTAGCTCTATTTATTATAGATGTTCCTTTAAGCCCATGGCGCAGTTTAAATCTTTTTATAGCTTTTGCAGTACAGTTATCATATATATCTGAACTCATATCTGTTGAGCAGTTTCTTAAATCT
Organism: uncultured Nitratifractor sp.; assembly: GCA_964500335.1. Lineage (GTDB taxonomy): Bacteria > Campylobacterota > Campylobacteria > Campylobacterales > Sulfurovaceae > JAADEQ01. The sequence goes on along the minus strand of CAZCOI010000228.1, from coordinate 4,468 downwards.
CCTACTATTTTTAATCTTTTTTTAATTATAGGAATTACAGGGCTAATATCTCCAGGTTTTAAAGTATTTCCAAATTTTGCTATTTTCCAGCCACCATTATGTTTAATATCTATATAGTGTATAAGCTCTTTTTTTAGTTGCTGATATTTAAATCTTGTAGGTTCTACTTTTTGAAATATATCACCAAATGTATCGTTTAATTTTGCCATATCTAAGATTTTTTTTGTTGAGTATGGTGGAGTGTAGTGTTCCCAAGCAACATTATAATCATACTTTTTTTTGAGTTTTGCTAAATGCTCATCAAAAGCTTTCCAATTTATACCACCTTTAATTAAATAATCCATATAAGCTTTATAGAGTTTTGTTATTTTTATATCTAATAGAGCAATATTTTTATGAGTTTTAATATCTCTTTTTATATTTTTATATAATTTATAAAATGGTAAATCTTGAGCTACTGTTTTATCTTTGCTAATTTGGTCAATTAGCTCTTTACCTAAAGTGGTTAATCCACTACTATCTATCCATATTGGGTCGTATAAATTAGAGCTATATGCACTTTTTAAAAAAGATGATTTGCTTTTAATAACACTTTTTTTAATATCATCATTAACAGTTGCAAAGATAGGTAAAGTAAAAACTATCAAGCTTGCTATACTATTTTTTATTAATCTATTCATATTCAAACCTATTATAAAATTTTTTTATAATTGTAACAAATTAACAATTAGAAATTATCATAAATGATAGATAAATATTATATATTATGTAGATATTTATATATAATATTTATATGGTAGAGAGTAAGAAAATTATATTTAATTAATTCTTCTTCCCCACATAAATCTGCTTCTATAAAATGGTTTATTTAAGCTAGTAATTACAACTCTGTGTTTTCCGCTACTAGCATGTATAAATTTGCCATTACCTATATAAATTCCAACATGATTTACATAGCCTCTTCTTCTTCTTGAAGTATCAAAGAATATTAAGTCTCCTGGTCTTAAATTTCTTCTGCTTACATATTTGCCATAATATGCTTGTCTTCTTGAAACTCTAGGAATTAATCTTCCCTTTGCTCTTTTCATTACATATTGGGTAAATCCAGAACAGTCAAATGCTCCAGGTCTTGATGCACCCCAAACATATCTAGTACCTAAAAATCTTTTTGCATATGCAACTACATTTCTAGCACTTTTGCTATTGTAAGAGCCTCTATGTTTATATTTACTAAGTAGTCCTCTTAACCTTACTTTTCTTTTATTTGAGAGTTTAGATAATCTTATAGCTTTTGTTTTAGAAACATTTAATATAGTCCCTTTTTTTAAGCCTCTTGTTCTAATACGAGGGTTTAAAAGTCTTAATTGAGATACAGTTAAGCCATATTTTTTAGCAATTGACCATAAAGTATCACCTTTTTTGACAGTGTGCTTAGTAACTCTTTTTTTAGATTTTGTTTTTACAGGTTTTCCTAAAACTGTTAGTTCCATACCAGGTTTTAGTTTTGGATGTTTTTTTAAATTATTTAAATCTCTTAAGGTATCTACTCTCATGTTATATTTTAGTGCTATACTAAAAAGAGTATCTCCCTTTTGTACTTTATAAACAGTTTTTGTATTGCTTTGTATTGCTTTTTTAGCAGTTTCTAAATAGCTTTGAGAAGGTATTTTTATAGTGTCTCCAGGGTGGATTAGAGTACTATTTTTTAAATTGTTTAGTTTAATTAAATCAGATATTGATACTTTATATTTTCTTGCAATTGAAAATAGCGTATCACCAGATACAACTTTATGCAATTTAGGCTCTCTTTTCTTTTTTGAAATCTTTGTTTTTTTAGAAGCTTTACTTTTTTTTGTTTTAGAAATTTTACTTTTTTTTGTATTTTTTTTATTGGTTTTCTTAGAAGAAGTTATTTTACTTAGAGCATCTTTGTCTAAGATAAGCTCTTTTTCTTTACCATTTTCTTTGATAATTACTATAACTTTTCCATCTTTTTTTATAATTTTTTGGATATTGCTTACATTTTGTGCGCTATTAGCTGGAGTAAAAGCCATTAATGTCCCAATAAATAATACTGAATAAATTCTTTTTAACATTAATCCTCACTTTATTTTTTTTAAAATATACTCATTAAATGAGCATACCATATTCTACCATTTTTCTGCTAATGAATAATTAACAGATAATTGATAAAATGCAAATAGTATTAAAATTATTAAAAAAATATTAGATTTTAATTTATAAAAAATATTTTAATCAGATTTATTGATATAAACATTAAAATGACATAATTATAAGTTATTGTTCCAAGAAGTAACAGTTATTTTAAGCTAAGAGATAGAGATGGATAATTTTTTACTTTTCCCACCAGCTTAACTCTTTATGAAGCTTTACAACTTCTCCTACAACAATAAGTGCGGGTGTTGGTAAATCTTTTGCTTTTTCATATATATTTTCTAATGTTCCAATTACTGTCTTTTCATCTTTTGTTGTTCCTTTACTAATTACTGCAATTGGAAAATCTTTTGGTTTACCAATCTCAATTAATTTTTTTGTAATTTTGTCTAAATTGTGTAAACCCATTAAAAAAACTATTGTATCATCAGTTTTAAAATTTTGCCAAGGTATTTGAGAGCGTTCTTTATATGGAGCTTCATGTCCTGTAACTACCCGAAAAGATACTGTAATTCCCCTATGAGTTACTGGAATTCCAGCATATTCTGGTACAGCAATTGCAGATGTAATTCCTGGGATAAATTCAAATTTTATTCCTTTTTCTTTTAAATAAAGAGCCTCTTCCCCACCTCTTCCAAATACAAGGGGGTCTCCACCTTTTAATCTAACAATATTTTCATATTTTAGTGCAAGTTGATATAAAAGTTCATTAATTTCATCTTGAGGCATAGAGTGATGAGAATCTGCTTTTCCAACATAAATAAATTCGCATCCATTTTTTGCCTCTTTTAAAATATCTGGATTTGCAAGTCTATCATAAACTATTACATCTGCTTTTTGTATTGCTTTTAACGCCTTAATTGTTAAAAGCTCTATATCGCCTGGACCTGCACCAGTTAAATATACCTTACCCATTATTCTCCTTTATCTCTAAATCGCTTAAATAACAAGATGGGTCTTGTGCCCATAAGTCATCATAGATTGCCCATGCTCTGCTTCTACTTCCACCATTGCAAATATCTATATAGCTACACTCTTTACATCTACCACCAATATCTCTTGGGTGTTTTCTTAATCTTTCTAAAAGTTCACTCTTTTTTTGCCAAATATCGCTAAAATCTTCTTTAAAAATATTTCCAATCTGTATTGGAAAGAAAGGATCAGGCTTTACAAAACCTTCGCTATCAATATTTAATAGCTTTCTTCCTGCACTATTTCCACCCCAAGATATTAATCTTTGTTTTAGCTCTTCTTTAAATTCAGGATATATTTTACCAAATTCATTTAAAAATAAAATTGCATCCATCTCCATATTACCTGTAACTACTTCTATATCTATATTATTTTGATAGTAATAAAGAGCTTTTTTTATAATAAATTTTACTGCTTCTCTTCTTTGCTCTTTTGTAATATCCATTTTTAAATTATCCAAACCTCTACCACTATAAACTAAATGAGATATGTAAACTTTTGGAATGTTATTATTTTGTGCTAACTCAAAAATAAATGGCAAATCTTTTAAGGTATCTTTTGTAATAGTAAATCTAATGCCAACCTTTTTTTTATTAAAACTATTTAGCAAATTAACAGCTTTCATAGACTCTTTAAAACTGCCTTTTAAGCCTCTAAAATAGTCATGTGTCTCTTCGCTACCATCTATACTAATGCCTACATAATCAAATGTATCTAATATTTTTTGTGCATTAGAGTTTTTAACATATAGCCCATTTGTCGATAAATATGTAATAATACCAATATCTTTACAAGCTTTTGCAATATCGTAAATATCGCTTCTTGTTAATGGTTCGCCTCCACTAAAAATAATAAATTTTATACCATTGCTTTTTAATTTTGGTAAAGTATCTAAAATATCTTTGGTTGTTAAAGTATCTTTAGAATCAAGAGTTGCTTTAGAGTAGCAGTGTAAACAATTTAAATTGCATCTATTTGTAAAGTTCCAAATAGCAATGCTTCCATTTAGCACTCTGCTAGGCTTTTGTTCTAATGTTGAGCTTATAAGGTTACTTAATCTAAACATTACTTACTCTTTGTATTATTTATATCTGTAGAGTTGCTATCTTTTGGTTTATAACTTAAAATATAATTACTAATTGCTTCTAGCTCATCTTCTTTTAAAGTAAAACTTGGCATTGCATTTCTTTTATAACCAAAAATTTTAGAAACAGCTTTTGGGTCTGCAATCATGGCGCGAATCTCTTCTTTTGTCCTTTTTGATGCAATTTGTTCAAAAGGTGGTCCAAAAGCTTCACTTGTTTGGTGGTGACATCCCCAG
>CAZCOI010000227.1:0-1832 GCA_964500335.1 uncultured Nitratifractor sp. | reverse complement strand
GTTAAATATAAAAATAAAGATATTATTTCGGTTCAACACCACCCCGAAGCAAGCCCGGGACCGCATGAGAGTGCGTATGTATTTAAAGAGTTTGCTAAAATGGTAAAGGAATGTAGATGAAATTAGCAATTGTTTTTGGCGGTAGTAGCTATGAGCATGAAATTAGTATCGTTAGTGCAATAACCTTAAAAAGTGTAATTAATTCTTATGATTTAATTTTTATTTTTGTTGATAGTAATAGAGAGTTTTATTTAATAGATAGTAGCGATATGAAATCTAAATTTTTTAGCTCAAAAGAGTATTTAAAAAAGGGTAAAAAATTAACTATCAATAAAGGGGGCTTTTTTGTAGGTGGGCTATTTGGTAACAAAAAAGTTGAGTTTGATATTGCATTAAATCTTATACATGGCAGAGATGGAGAGGATGGCAAGATTGCCTCTTTGTTTGATTTTTTTGATATAAGCTATATTGGTCCTAGAGTAGAAGCGAGTGTTATTAGCTACAATAAATTATACACAAAACTATATGCTAAATCTTTAGGGATAGATATAATTGATTATAAATTATTAAGAAGTAGCGATAGTAGAGATTTAGAGTTAAAATATCCTGTAATTATTAAACCACTTCGTCTTGGCAGTTCAATTGGAGTTAGTGTAGTAAAATCTGCTAATGAGCTTGATTATGCTTTAGATGTCGCATTTGAGTTTGATGATGAAGTATTAATAGAGCCGTTTATTGAAGGTATAAAAGAGTATAATTTAGCTGGCAGTTATGCAGATGATTGGTATTTATCTATTGTAGAAGAGCCCAAAAAAGAGGAGTTTTTAGATTTTGATAAGAAGTATCTTGATTTTTCAAGAGATGAGAGAGTAAATGAAGCTAATATTGATGATGAACTTAAAAATAGATTAAAAGAGACATTTAAAAAGATATATTATCCACTCTTTAGAGGTGCAATTATTAGGTGTGATTTTTTTGTCAAAGATGAAAAAATATATTTAAATGAGATAAATCCAATTCCAGGTTCAATGGCAAATTATCTATTTAATAACTTTAATAATCTTTTAAGTTTAGTTGCTACAAATTTACCCACTCAAAAAAATATTAAAATAGATTATATTTATATTAATAATATTCAAAAAGCTAAAGGTAAAGCTTAATTATTTTATATATCTTCTCCAAAATCCATTAAAATAGAGCCATATATTGGTTCTATATTTTTATATATTTTATAAAACATAGTCTTTACTTAATATAAACTTAAAAAAATGAATTAAAAAAATAATATGCTTTTTAAGTTTAATTATAGAAAAAGTTGCATATAATCAAATTGTTACTGTTACTCTGTAGCAAAAAATTATTTTAGGAGGGCTATATGCAATCAAATGCGACATTGGAATATGATTATTCCGTTGCAAAGCTGTATATGTGGACAGCTGTTATTTTTGGTATTGTTGGTATGTTAATTGGTGTTATTATTGCATCTCAATTGGCATTTCCAAGTCTAAACTATATGTTAGGTGAGTATGGAACTTTTTCAAGACTTAGACCACTACATACAAATGTTGTAATTTATGGATTTACTGTAAGTGGTATTTTTGCTTCTTTTTATTACTCAGCACAAAGAGTATTAAAAGTTTCTCTTAATGAGTCTAGTTTACTAAATGGCTTAGCAAAATTACAATTTTTATTATATTTAGTAGCGGCGGCTTCATTAGTTATATCTTTAGGTATGGGTATTACAGCATCTAAAGAGTATGCTCAAATGGAGTGGCCACTAGATGTGTTAATTGTTGTTATTTGGGTTATTTGGGGTATTGTAATGTTTGGTC
>CAZCOI010000226.1:0-1810 GCA_964500335.1 uncultured Nitratifractor sp. | reverse complement strand
TCGCCATAGTTTTGGTAGTGTCCACTCTTTTTCCAAAGCTCACTTTTTAAAATCTCTGGACCACGAACAGGCTCATAACCTCTAACTCTGTGTGCTTTCCATAAGTTTTGCTCTATTTTAGAGCGAAGTCTAGCACCTTTTGGCAACCAAAATGGCATACCTGCCCCACCCTCATCGCTAAACATAAATAGCTCTAAATCGTTTCCTAGTTTTCTGTGGTCTCTCTTTTTAGCCTCTTCTAGCATATTTATGTGCGCTTTTAGGCTCTCTTTATCAGCAAATGCAATACCATAAATTCTAGTTAGCATCTCCTCTTTCTCGTCGCCACCAAGATAAGCACCTGCAACTCTTGTTAGTTTTACATTAAATAGCATCTTTGTTGTTGGCACATGTGGTCCACGACACAAATCTTCAAAATCCCCTTGCTTATATATGCTTACCTCATCGCCAGGGATATTTTGTAGCACTCTTTGTTTTAGATCATCATCTTTAAACTTCTTTATAGCCTCTTCTTTGCTGATAGTATATTTTTCTATCTCGTAACCCTTTTTAGCAAGCTCTTTCATCTTCTTTTCTATCTTTTTTAGATCTGCTTCGCTAATTTTCTCTTGAGTTCTAAAATCATAATAGAAACCCTCTTCTACAACAGGTCCTACAAAAAATTTAGCATCACTATATAGCTCTTTTATAGCTTGAGCCATTAGGTGTGCTGCAGAGTGGCGAATAATCTCTAAAGCCTCGCTAGAGTTACCATAAACTATTGGCTCTCCATCATTTGCACTTTGAGTATCATAAATTTCGCCATTTTTTATATATCCAATAACATCACTCACGCTATTTCCTTAAAATAAAATTGGGTAATTATATCATTTAAGAGTTAAAACCAAAGAAGAGCTATGCTCTTATATGCAGAATATACTGTCAATTTAGATTGACAGTATGCTTTTTTTAGTGTGGATGAATATCCTCTTTTTTATTGCAACCATCTTTTGCAAAGAAGTATCCAAGGGCAAGCGCAACTATGCCTACCAAAAGTGCGCATAGTGGATTGTTTTGTAAATAGTTTAACATCTTACTCTCCTATTATTATAAACTCTACTCTTCTATTTTTAGCCTTATTCTCATCAGAATCATTTGGCACTAGCGGTTTACTCTCTCCATATCCTACTGCTTTTAATCTAACCTCTTTAATACCTAGTATTATAAGCTCTGCTTTTACACTATCTACTCTTTTTTGAGATAGCTTTAGGTTGTATGCATCATCTCCATCACTATCGGTATGACCTGCAATCTCAACCTTAGTGTGAGGATACTTTTTAAGAATATTAGCAATATTTTGCACTATATTTTTACTCTCTTGTGTTAAGTTTGCGCTATTTGTCTCAAACTGAATATTCTCTTTTGCCAAAAGCTCTTTTATAGAGCTTTCTATCTTTGCTTTTGTCTCTTTGCTTATAGTTTTTGGATACTCATTTGGATCTAGCGGATTTGTATTTGCTCTCTTTTCATCCAAGTTGCTAAATCCATCTTTATCACTGTCGTTATCTGTTGCTTTATCATCGCTATCTAGCTCATCAACTACGCCATCTTCGTCGCTATCTTTCTTTGCAGACTCTATAATATCTAGTTTGCCATCACCATCTGTATCTTTGTTGCCCTCGATTGCATCTAGTTTGCCATCACTATCTGTATCTACACTTTTTGGATTGCTTCCTAGCTTCTCTTCTATACTATTTTTTAAACCATCTCCATCGATATCATCATCTTTACTATCATCTATACCATCTTTATCCATATCTGATATCACAGG
>CAZCOI010000225.1:0-2028 GCA_964500335.1 uncultured Nitratifractor sp. | reverse complement strand
AACCAAGTCCATACTCAAGCGCTTTTAGTGCAATCTCTTGCGTCATTGGCTTTGGCACCTTTTTGCCAGCATAGCAGTAGTTGCACCTTAGTGGACAATCGTGCGTTAAAGAGAGTATTAGATTCATAAGTTACCTTACTTTTTTGTATCATCCTTTGCATAAGCTCCTTCTGGAAGAGGTGGCACACCACCAGTTACTTGCCCTGGAACAATATCTTCTTGCACGCTCTCTTTTTTTGGCAAATCCTCTTTTGTCTGCTCTTGTTTTTGTGTATTTGGCTTGGTATTAACAGCCGAATTTACCGCCCCGCAACCACTAAGTGCAAGCCCTACTCCTACACTTATTAAAGCTTTTTTAAGCTCATCTTTTGTTGGATATACAACACTTAATTTAGAACTGCTAAGTTTCATCATTTTTAACCCTTTCTTGCTAACTTATAGTATTTTAATTATAACACTAAATTGTGGCAAAATTGCAACAAAAATATGAATTAATTTTGATATTAGTAGGTTATTTAAAAATGTAGAAAATATTTTTAAGAGCAAAAGCTCTTAAATTATGCAGGAACTACAGAAACTCTTTTTTTGCTTCTTGTTTTATTATCGAATTTTACAACACCTTCAACAACTGCAAAAATTGTATGATCTTTACCCATTCTTACACCTGTTCCTGGAACTACTTTTGTTCCTCTTTGGCGAATAATAATATTACCTGGAATTACCTTTTCACCACCAAATTTTTTTACACCTAAGCGGCGTCCAGCTGAATCACGGTTATTCTGAGTTGATCCTTGACCTTTCTTGTGTGCCATAATTTATCTCCTTAACTTTTATGCAATTTTAGTAATTCTAACTCTTGTGAAGTCTCTTCTAAAGCCTCTTTTTAGTTTAGAATCTTTTCTTCTTCTTTTTTTGAAGATAATAACTTTTTTATCTCTACCTTCGTTGATTACTTCGCCTTTAACTACTGCACCCTCTACTAATGGAGTACCAACTTTTAGTTCACCATCATTAATAGCTAAAACCTCTTTAAATTCTACTTCTGCTTTTGGCTCTAAATTCATTTTGTCAAAGCAGATAATATCACCCTCTTTAACTTTAAATTGTTGCCCACTCGCTTTGATAATTGCGTACATTCTTAACCCTTTAATTTATCTATGGTCTTCAATAGTGCGGTATTTTAGCCAAAAAGTGTTTAAATAAATTTTAAAATATAAATAATTTTATAAAAAACTTATTATTGATGCTGTAATAGCAACATTTAAAGACTCTACACCTCTATTCATCTTAATTTTTACTCTCTTAGTAGCAAGTGAGTTTATCTCTTTACTAACTCCTCTGCTCTCATTACCTAAAATAAAAATTGATTTTTTAGGTATTTTTAACTCAAAAAGGTCATTAGTAGATTTTAAATCTAAACTTATTAAACTAGCACCACTAGAGTGCATATCTTTTAGGGTATTATATAAAGAGTTAGTTTGAATTATTGGCATTTTAAATATTGTTCCAACGCTTGCTTTTATTGTTAATGGCGAGCTAATTTTAGCACTATTTTTTGTAGAAGTTATTATTGCATCTATATTGCCAGCAGTTGCTGAGCGAATTATCATACCTAAATTTTGAGGATTTTCAATGCTATCAAGAGCTAAGATTCTAAAGCTATCGAATGAGTTTAAATAAGAGATATCAACTAAATTATTTAAAATTAAATCTAATGCTACTCCTTGGTCTTGTTTTTTGTTTTTTGAGATAAAACTTAGCTTATCTTTTGGATGATATTTAATATCTACTCCTCTATTCTTAGCTAAAGAGATAATTTTATCTAATTTAGGAGAGCTTTTATTACTTTTTGATAGGTGTAATGCATAAACTTTTAAGCTCTTGTTTTCAAGAGCCTCTAAGACTGCATTTCTACCATAGATAGTTAGTAGATTTTTTGGAAGCATATTATAGGATATCTCTTAATATAATTGCGTAGTGCATTACAAATAGATTTAGAAAAAATATTAACATAGATGAGCCACGAGA
>CAZCOI010000224.1:0-2497 GCA_964500335.1 uncultured Nitratifractor sp. | reverse complement strand
AGGTAGAGCATCCCACTTCTTCTTAGGCATAGAAATACTATCAATCCAATCAAGGTTCTCCATAGCATTTGCCATCTTATTTTTTCTACCAAGGTTAATATGGCAGTTTGATAGTGCCTCTACAAATGAGAATCCTTTATGTGCAATTGCCTCTCTTATAACTTTTTCTAGCTTTTTAGGCTCGCTTACTTTCTCTCTTGCTACAAAGCTAGCTCCAGCTGCTTCTGCAAGTTTACAACCATCAAATGTAGGGTCAATATTACCTACTTTTTGGCTTACTGTCCAGAAACCTTTTGGTGTTGTTGGAGAAGTTTGAGAGTTAGTCAATCCATAAATAAAGTTGTTAATTAAAATTAGAGTAATATCAATATTTCTTCTACAACCATGAATTGTGTGGTTACCACCAATTGCTAATGCATCTCCATCACCTGCAACACAAACTACAGTTTTATCAGGGTTTGCAAGCTTAACACCAGTTGCAAATGCTACAGTTCTACCATGAGTTGTATGAATAGTATTTGCATCAATATATGAGCTAAATCTACCACTACATCCAATACCTGAAACTACACAAAGGTCATTTTTATCAATTCCTAGTTTATCAATTGCTCTAATGAATGCTTTTAAAATAACACCATCACCACAACCCCAACACCAAAGTGTAGGCATTTTGTTTGTTCTTAAATAATTATCATAATTAAAAGCCATGGTTAAAATACCTCCTTAACTTTATCAATAATATCTTGTGGAGAGAATGGGCGACCATTAGTTTTTGTTAACTTTTGAATATCTTTTCTACCCATTGCTCTTTGAATCTCTTCTAGGTATTGACCTTGGTTAAGCTCAACAGATAGAACTTTATCAAATTTTTGTCCAAGCTCATATAGTCTCTCTTCTGGAGATGGCCATAGAGTAATTGGTCTAAACATACCAACTTTAATACCCTCTTCTCTTAATCTATTAATAGCCTCTTTAATTGCTAATGAAGCCGAACCATAACCAACCAATAAAATATCAGCATCATCAAGCATATACTCTTCGTTTAGTTCAATCTCATCTCTATGCTCATCTACTTTTCTAAATAGTCTATCAATTAGTTTTCTACAAGTCTCAATCTCTTCTGTTGGGAAGCCATCAGCATCGTGGTGAAGACCTGTAAAGTGGTATCTATAACCTTTAAACATAGGGTTAAGAACTGCAGGTTGATCCTGTTCTGCCTCGTATGGCTTATAATCTTCTGGAGCACCATCAAAAGTTTTTCTAGGCTTAATTCCTGCTTTAACATCTTCTACAGTTGGAATCATAGCCTTTCCATGCATGTGTCCAATAGTCTCATCTAACAAAACAAAAACAGGTTGCATAAATCTATCTGCAAGATTAAATGCTCTAACAGTCTCTGTATAACACTCTGCTAAATTACCAGCACATAGTGTAATAGATTTATAGTCACCATGGCTTGGGTTTTTAGCCTGAGCTACATCACCTTGTGCAACACGAGTTGGCAAACCAGTACTTGGACCACCACGCATAACATTTACAACAACCAAAGGCACCTCTGCCATTTGTGCTAAACCTAAGTTTTCAGCTTTTAGTGAAATACCAGGTCCACTTGTTGCAGTAAGACTTCTTTTACCACTCATACTAGCACCAATTGCAGCAGCAACACCTGCAATCTCATCTTCCATCTGAATAGCAGCACCACCAGCTCTTGGAAGAAGGTCAGAGATTGTATGCATTACCTCACTTGATGGTGTAATAGGATAACCACCAAAAAACTCACAACCAGCATCAACAGCAGCAATAGCAGCCAAATCGTTACCACTAGATATTACTTCTCTTAATTCGCTCATTTACTCTCCTTAAATTATGCACCAAGCATCATATATTTATTTTCAACAATTTTTTGCTGTCTCTCTTTTGCTTGATCAGTCAGTTTTGCAAATTTATACTCTTTTCTATCTGCAACAAAAATTGCAAAATCTGGACATGCCAATTCACACTCTTGACAACCAATGCAGCTCTCTGGATGAACTACAGTAATCATAGCGCCCAATACACTACTAGGCTCTTGACGCATTGCTAAAACTCCTGCAGGACATACAGAAACACATAAATCACACGCTTTACATCTATTTTCATCTGTCCAAACTGGAGTATTTTCAGGAGCTTTCATTAAAGACATTTGTTCCCCTTTTAAATTTGATTTTGTATAGTGAAACTATCACTAATAATAAGAATATCGAAGTTTAAATAATGAATTAATAAATATTTATAATTTGTATAAAAAATAAACTATATTGTTACATAATGAAGCAATATTAAAATATGCCAAATTTATCTATCTAAAGTTAAATGTTGTTAAAATAGTGTTTATAAATCGTAATATAGTTATGTATCAAAACTACACATTACCCCAAGTGGGGTAAAATTATTTAGAAAGAACCTCTTTTACTGCTTTTCCAATCTCTGCCGGAGATTTTACTACTTTTACTCCAGC
>CAZCOI010000223.1:0-5778 GCA_964500335.1 uncultured Nitratifractor sp. | reverse complement strand
ATCTTTAAAGAAAACCTCAACAGCATGACCAAACATTATAGGGTCACTAATTTTCATCATTGTAGCTTTAAGATGAAGTGACCAAATTAAATCTTTATCTTTTGCCTCTTGTATAGTTTTTGCATAAAAATCTCTTAATTTTTTTGCAGACATAAAAGTAGCATCAATTACCTCTTTATCATCTACTTCTATCTCTTTTATAACATTACCATTAAGCTCAATTGTTACTTTTTGAGCACCATCCATTACAACAGATTTTTCATTTGCAAAAAAGTCTCCATCTCCACCCATATGAGCCACTCTTGCTTGGCAATTTTCAGCTACCGGTTTTAGTCTGTGCGGATGATTTTGAGCATATTTTTTTACAGCTCTTGCGGCGCGTCTATCTGAGTTTCCTTCTCTTAAAACAGGGTTTACCGCACTACCTAAACAAACAGAATATTTTTCTTTTAATTTTTGCTCTTCTTCATTTTGAGGATTTTCTGGATAGTCTGGTAAATCGTAACCTTTTTCTTGAAGCTCTGCAATACACTCTTTTAGCTGAGTAACAGAAGCTGAGATATTTGGAAGCTTAATAATATTTGCTTCAGGTTTATTTACAAGTTCTCCTAGTTTTGCTAACTCATCTTCAGCATAACCAAATTGAGAAAGCACTCTAGCCGCTAAAGAGATATCACTTTGCTTAATATCAACACCCGCATGTTTAATAAAGTTTTGCACTATAGGATATAGTGAATAAGTTGCTAATGCTGGAGCCTCATCGATTTTACTCCAAATAATAGTTGGTTTAGACATATATAATGTTCCTCCGTCAAATTAATTTTATAAAAGGATGTCACTCCTTTTATGACAAGTACAGTTTAACAGCTATTGGCTAAAGTAATAATTTAAGTAGTTACTTTTACAATAATTTCAACAACTGTTGTTTCTCTTTGTTACACTATCTTTAGGCAAAATTTAAAGTATATCTTACATTCAATAAGTGGAGATAAATAGTGAGTATAAAAGTTACATAATATCTTAGCTTTTTAGATTTTAAGCTAAGATATCAAAAGAGATTAAACAGTATATGTATTTAAAGGGTCTTGTAAAGCTACAGCATCTATCTCAATTTTTACATTTAACGGCAAACTCTTAACAGCAACAGTACTTCTAGCAGGTTTATGCTCTCCAAAAAACTCTGCATAAATCTCATTTACTGCTTTAAAATCATCCATATTAGCTAAATAGATTGTAGTCTTTACAACTCTATTTAAAGAGCTTCCTGCCTCTTCTAATACAGCACTTAAATTTGTTAAAACTTGTCTAGTCTGTCCCTCTATATCATCACACTTAATTAATCCATCAGTAGTTAGTGCAATTTGTCCAGATGTATAAACTACTCCATTTGCAATAATTGCTTGAGAATATGGACCAATAGCCGCAGGTGCATTTGGTGTTGATACATACTTAATACTCATTATATTACCTCCTTAATTATTTTCATAAAATACATATGGTGTAGAGTAATCAGAAAACTCAAAATAGACTTTTTTCTCTCCTGGGTCTCTTTTTAAGTTAAAGTTTTTATCATCATATCCATAACCAAATCTATATGGTCTAGGTTTTCCATCATCAGTACCATAAGCTGTTGATATCTTATCAATTTTAATAAACCTTTTTACCAATTTACCACCCATATAAATATCTAAAACTCCATCAGTTCCTGTCCAGTTTTGAATAGAACGACTAAGTTTATTTTGTGTCTCTTGAGTACACCCACTAATAAATAAAACTCCAATTATAGCACCAAAAATTAATTTTTTCATAAATCAAACTCCTAATTTAAATTTTTTAATCTCAAATTCGCCATCACTATTATAGTATAAATAATACAATATATCACTTGCACTCTTTAAATTTGCTAAATATCTTAAAGCTAAATTTGCTTCAAATGATGCTACTTGCATCACCATAGGAGCGCTTATTCCTTTTGTCTTTACATCTTTTTTAGCAAATATACTAAAAGTAGCACTCTTAAATAGACAAACTTGACCATTAAACTCTTCTACACTTCCATAAATCCAAGCAATATTTAACTCTTTTGCATATTTATCAATCTGCTCTCTAACAAATAAATTATCTGTTGCATCAATAATTAAATCATACTTTAATCTATCCTTTATTAAATCTTCAAAAGCCATTATATAATAGTTAGCAGTTAAATTTGGAGCTCTTTTTAATATAGCATCAACAGCAACCTTAGCTTTATGCTCTCCTATATCTTCCATATTAAAAAGGAGTTGTCTATGGATATTGTGAAGTTCAATTTTATCAAAATCTACTATATCAATTTGCCCTATTCCGCTACCACTTAAAGCCAAAGCTACAGAACACCCAAGCCCACCGCTTCCTACAATTAATATACTCTTTTTGCTTAACTCCTCTTGCCTCTTTTTGCCCCAAAGCATATATTGCCTAGAGTAGTACTCTTGCATTAAATCTCACCTCTTTTTCTTAAAGCTGTACTAAATCCCCATCCTCTTCTAGCCTCATAAAGCTCATCTTTTGTTATTGGTTCAATTAGCATAGATTCTCTATCTTCTAATCTCATATCTATTTCACCATCAGGATTAACAAATAGCGAATCTCCATAAAAGTGCCATCTATGCTCTTCATCTTTATATTCTCCTATTCTATTAGCCCTTAGAATATAGCAGTTATTTAAAAATGCTCTCATTTTTATTAACTCTCTCCATCTATTTTTAGACTCAAATGTAGAAGCTGTTGGTAAAAGCACTAAATCTACTCTTTTACTAAGAACATACTCCCACATTTTATCAAAATGCAATTCAAAACCATTCATTACTGCTATCTTAAAGCCATCAATACTAAATATTAAAGGAGATTGAATATCTTTTATAGGATTATTAAAAAACTTCTCTTCATTCCAATGATTATAATTAATCAAAATTTGCTGAGTATAATAGCTTATAGACTTAGGAGATATCTTAACAACTCTTTTATAAAATTTACCTCCCTTTACCTCAACTATTGGAGCTACTAGAGTAATATCAAACTCTTTACTAAGTTTTTTTAAATACTCTAAACTAGATTCGGTCTGCTCTTTTATCATACTTTTTGGAATATCAACTAGCTCTTTAAAAAATGGATTTAAAACATACTCACCAAAAAGTATTAATTTACAATCCCTCTCTTTTGCCTTTTTTAAATAAAACTCCAATCTTGTAGTATTAAGCCCCAAAGTTGGAAGCTGTAAAAGCCCAACTACTAACTCTTTCACTCAGATACTCCGCTCTTTTGCTTTTTTATCTCTTCTACTTTAAGCTTTGCCTCTTCTAGCATCTTTTGAGCCTCGTTTATAAGCTCTAACGCTTTTTGATAAAGTTCAATCGACTCTTCAAGTGTTATATCTTGGCTCATTAGCTTTTCTATATACTCTTTTGCAACTCTTAAATTCTCTTCAAATGTTTTAGTTTTCATCTATCTAGCATCTCCATAATAATATCTTTAAACTTATCAAGTTCTACTAAAAAGGCATCATGCCCATAGCTACTATCAATCTCTACATATCTGTACTTTTGATTATTTCTTTTTAACATTTTAGCTAAATGTTCCATCTCTCTTGGTAAAAATAGCAAATCTCCACTAAAACTTATTAAATTAACCTCTGCTTTTATTCTTTTAACTGCCTCATAAAGCGATTCATACCCACGCGACAAATTAAAAGTATTAATAGCCTTTATAATATACAAATAGCTTAAAGGGTCAAACATTTTAGAAAAATTATTAGTATTATACTCCATATATCTCTCTACTTCATACCTGCCAAAAAGCTCAAATAACCCATCTGTAGCTACATATCTTCTACCAAATTTCTCGCCCATAGAATCTGGCGAAAGATAAGATATATGCCCAGCAATCCTGCCAATTGCTAAACCATCGCAACCTCTCTCTTTAAATTCGTCTTTATCGTAATTTCCGTTATTAAAACGCGGGTCTCTTCTGATTGCTTCCATTGCTACTTTATTAAAAGCTATAGCCCAGGGCTGAGTTGCATAAGTTGCCGCCAATACAATAATTGAATCAGCAAAGTTTGGATAATCTACCCCAAATTGTAAAGCCTGCATACCACCCATAGAACCACCAATTATAGATTTAACTCTATGAATCCCCAAAGATGATAATAGATGCATTTGAGCTTTAACCATATCTTTAATGGTAACTACGGGGAATTTTAAACGGTAAGGTTCGCCTGAGGGATACTGTTCGCTCATAGGGCCGGTGCTTCCAAAACAAGAACCGATAGTATTAGAGCAAATTACAAAATACTTTTTTGTATCAATTGCTTTGCCATCACCAATTAATCCATCCCACCAGCCCGGTTTTCTATCGCCTTCATAAAGCCCTGCGGCATGATGAGAACCGCTTAATGCATGGCATACTAAAACTACATTATCTCTTTTTTCGTTAAGCTCGCCGTAAGTTTCATATTTTATATCATATGGCTCTAAAATACGCCCACTCTCAAGATATAAAGGCGAAGTAAAATGTGCAACTTTAGTCTCTATCTTCATATGCTACTTTTTTATTTTTTTTCGTAATTGTATCTAAAAATATCTAAACACTATTAATTTTATATATCAGTTGATAGATATAAAATTGCTAAATCTTTTTCAGATAATATTTTAAATCCATTTAATCCCTCTTTTAATCTCATAAAAGATACTACTTTACCATCTCTTTTACTTGTTTTAAAATATTTTCTATACTCAACAATATAGCTATTGTTAATCTTATAAACTAAAAACCTATCTAATTTAAATTTAATATATTTAGCCCTCTTTAGCAATCTTTTTTTATCTTTTAAAATCATCTTTTTAGAAAATGTTTTACTATAATAAAATGCTCTATTTGCAAAAACATCTTCTATAAATTTATAATCTTTATTTGCAACTCTTTGCCAATACTCTTTTACAAAATTAATAATTTGTTGCTTTTTAGCATTTGATATTTTGCTACTTTTATAAAGAGCATACTTATTTAAAATATCTCTTTTTAATTGCAAAATTACAGAACTTCCCTCGTCGCTATATCTTTTTTTTGTAACCATTAAAGGAATCTTTTTATAGTGGTTATTAACCTCATAAATATCTATAAAATATCTATGCTTATCTCCATAATGCGCCTCTTTGCCACTTCTCCATATATATTGAGAGACTACAATTAAATTTTGCTCTTTAAAATATAAAATCTCAAAATTATCATAAGCCTCTATTATTGGAGCTTTTAATTTTATACTATCTCTAACTTTTCCAATAATTAGCACCTTCCCAATAAATCCACTACCACCATAGCTAGATGTTCCATAAACTATTATCTCTTTAAAGCCATCGTTATCTAAATCTATTAAAGTGACACCTTGTACTAAATTTATAATACTATTTTTAGGATTAGTTACAACTTTTCTATTATTAAAATAAAACAGAGGCCAACTAGCCTCATCATCTTTATCATTTTGGCTAAATGTAAACTCTTTCTCTTTAAAATTGTTATCGATATATCTAATCTTAACTATAGCTCCTTTAGAAGCAAAATCTTTATAATCTTCTTCTAAAAGCTTTAAATTAACAATAAAATCTTTACCTAAAATTAAATTTTTATCTACTACTACTTTATAATTGCTTGCAAAAAGTGCGCCAAATAAGAGTAGTATGGTTAATAAAAATCTCATCCCCTACCCCAAGGCCTGCTCTAAATCTTTTATTAAATCTTTTG
>CAZCOI010000222.1:0-1588 GCA_964500335.1 uncultured Nitratifractor sp. | reverse complement strand
AATTGATGAAAAAGGTATGGCAAAAACCAAAGAGCGCAAAATCGAAGTGGCTAAAAGAATATATGAGATGGCTACAAAAATTCACGGCATTGACCCAAGAAACTTAATTTTTGACCTGCTTACATTTACTGTTGGCTCTGGGGATGAAGAGTATAGAGATGCAGCAATTCAAACGCTTGAAGCTATTAAAGAGTTGCACAAAATTTATCCAGAAGTTGGCTCGACGCTTGGGCTATCTAATATATCATTTGGGCTTAGTGCGCACGCAAGAAGGTTTTTAAACTCGGTATTTTTGCACCACTGTGTAAAAGCGGGGCTAACTACTGTAATTATTAATGTTAAGCATATAATTCCACTTAATAAAATGAGCAAAGAGGATATTGCAATTTGTGAAGAGCTGCTATTTAGCCCAAATGAGAACTCTTTATTTAAATTTATAGAGCACTTTAGCGATGTGCAAATAGACGATAGTGGCACAGACGAAGAGTTTTTAGCACTGCCAACTGAAGAAAAGATTAAAAAGCTTCTAAAAGATGGCGATAAAGATAGAATGATTCCGCTTGTAGAAGAGGCAAGAGAAGAGATTCACCCAGATATTATAGTAAATGAGATTTTAATAGATGCTATGAAAGAGGTAGGCGAGCTTTTTGGTTCGGGGCAGATGCAGTTGCCATTTGTATTGCAAAGTGCAGAGACTATGAAAGCAACAGTTGATTATCTAACTCCATATTTAACCAAAAAAGAGAAAGATACCGATACAACTTTAGCAATTGGCACAGTAAAAGGCGATGTGCATGATGTTGGTAAAAATTTGGTAGATATAATTTTAAGCAACAACGGATTTAAAGTTGTAAATTTAGGTATTAAAGTAGAGCTAGAGCAGTTTTTACAAACACTAAAAGAGCGCAAAATAGATGCAATTGGAATGAGTGGTTTGCTAGTAAAATCGACTGCTGTTATGAAAGATAATTTAGAAGAGATGGCAAATATGGGTATTGAAATTCCTATTTTGCTTGGTGGTGCAGCACTTACAAGAAGCTTTGTAGATGACTTTTGTCGCCCAATTTATAAAGGTCCTATTTTTTACTGCCGCGATGCGTTTGACGGTGTTGTAGCAATGAGTAGAATCGAAAAATACAACCAAGACCCAAGTGTTGGCCTAGATACAAAACTTTCTGGCGATTTGGCTAAAAAAGTTGAGCAAAAAGAGAAAAAAGAGATAGTAATTCCGCCTTTTGAGCAGATTAAAATGCCAAAAAAAGTTGATATTCCAACCCCACCATTTTGGGGCAGAAGGGTGCTTCAGACCAAAGATATAGACTTAAATATGGTATTTGATTGGGTTAATAAAAAAAGCGTAATTAAGATGCATTGGGGCTATAAGCGTGGTAAAATGGATCCAACAGAGTATAAAAAAATGCTAGAAGATAAAGTATACCCAGAGTATGAAAGGCTAAAGCAGGAGTTTTTAGATAAAGAGCTTTTTGAGCCAACTATAATTTATGGCTATTACCCTTGCAGAAGCCACGATAGAGAGCTTTTGCTATTTGATGAAAGCAGAGGGTGGAATATAGATGCAAATGCAAAC
>CAZCOI010000221.1:0-6025 GCA_964500335.1 uncultured Nitratifractor sp. | reverse complement strand
TTTAGAAAGCACAATTAAAAATATTCAAGTTCACGAAGAAGATGTTGAGTGTTCATATCCTTCATTTAGAACCGCTCTAAATTTACAAAATGTTAAAAAACCTTTAAAAAAAGGGCTTTTAATAACCAAAAAAGGCTTTTTAAGAGACTTTGATACAATAGATGTTTATATAGAAGCGATTTTAGAAAATAGCATAAAACATAACTCTATTGTAACTTTTCATATTGGAACAAAACAGTTAGAGGCTAAAATTTTACTATATAACGCAAACGAGCAAGAAATCTCAAGCGGTTTTGCAAAAATTAAATTTAAACAAAAGCTTTTTTCTATTTTTAACGAACCTTTTATAATTACAAGTTCAAATAGAGTAATTGGGGGCGGTAGGGTGCTTAACCCAATAAACGACCCAATTAAAAAGAAAAAAAAGCTACCTCTGCTTGAAGCTTTAAATAAAAAAGATTACAAAAGCGCTTTTGAAATATTAATAAATTTACATAAAAAGGGATTTGGATTAATATCTTCTTATCAAAGATTTAATTTAACGCATCAAGAAGCGTTAGATATCGCACAAAATATAAAAGATGTTTTTATTGATAAAGAGGCTTTGGTAATTTATCCAAACTCTATAAAAGATTATCTTTATAATTTAATTAAAGAGATTTTTACTAAAAATAAATATGCTTTGCTTTCGGCAAAATCGTTAAGTCTAAAGCTTGTTTGGGCAAGCGAGGAGTTAATTAAAGATGTTTTAAAAAGATTGGAAAACGAAAATTTAATAATAAATAAAAACGGGCTTTATCAAAATGCAAGTTTTAAAACAGAGAATATAGAGGAGTTTGTAAAAAATAAAATTTATTCTATTTTGCGAGAACAAGGCTTAACCCCTCAAGCCCCTTACAATATTTACGATGCTTTACAGATAGATAAAAAATTGGGTGATAGAGCATTAAAAAGCTTAACCTCTTCTAAAAAGGTTGTAAGATTGGCTCATAATATTTTTGTTACAAGCCAAAATTTAAATAAAATTGTAACAGAACTTAGAAATATTATTAAAAAAGAAGGTTATGTTAATTTGCAACTTTTTAAAAAATATTACCCAATTAGTCGTAAATATTTAATTGCCTATTTAGAGTATTTAGATAAATTTAAAGATATTAAAAAAGAGGGTGATAAAAGGATGATTGGGTAGGTGGTTATTAGTTATTAGTTTCTGGTTTTTAGTAAGGGTGAAGGATTAAGAGTTAAGAGTTCAGGATTTAGTGGTTAGTGTATTGGTTTTAGGTATGGGTAATGGCTGATAGGTGATAAATTTTTTAAACTAAACTTTTTCCGCAATTCATATTCCATATTCCAAATGGTTTGCAACTTTAAAATTGCTTTTAACTTCCAAAATATTCCTAAAAACTAACAACATTATTATTTTCTTTAATTGTATATACTTATTATTCTCTTCATAATATAGTCTTTAACTTTTACAATTATTTCATAGTGTATTACGAAAAAGTTAAAATATAGGGTATTGATTTTGAACCTGGAGTCAAAAGGGTAATAAAAATAGACTTCTATTAAGTTATTTAGAACTTATTAAATATAAGAAATAATGATAACTTAACAGTTTTCTTAAATATTTAATGAATTAAACTTTTAACAATCTCTTTTGACCAATTAGGCAACGGGGTATTTAAAATAATATTTTGTTCTCCTCTTGCACCTGATTTTCGAAATGATGCAACACGCTTATAATGGGTTTGTGAATTATCAAATAAATAAAGAGCTTTTGTTCTTGGAGCTATTTTTGCAATATGAAAAAGACTTTTATAGTATCGTCTTACAATAATATCAGGTTCAACAAAATGACCTTTGTTTTGCACTCTTGTACGAACTCTTTGCACATTAAGCAAAGGGTCGCTTAATGCAATATAAACTATATAAATATCATAGCCTTTCTTGATTGCTTTGTTAATAAGTTGTATTTCGCTATTTCCCAAAAGTGTTGTTTCAAACCCAAAGCTAATTTCTTTAAACAAAAAATCTTTGCGTCTTTTTATTGCTTCTTTACCTGCAATAAGCATTTTGCGATTGCTCTCTTTTGAGTTATCTATTAAAAAGTTTCCAAAAATCTCTTTGGCAATATTGTCAGGATTTATAAAAGGTAACTCCAAGAGCGCTTTATATTTTTTAACAAGTTTGTTATAAAGTGTAGATTTACCAGAACCGTTAGCTCCAGCTAAAACAAAAAGTTTTTTTGCCATATTTTAAAAATTTATAACATTTTCTTGAAAATTTTTATCTATATAAACAATCTCTTTTTTACCGTTAGGATAAAGTTTTATCATAACGCCATCTTTCATATTAGGCTCTTTAATATATGCGCAAATTCCGTTATTTAAAAGCTCTTTTGTATTATCATCAATTTCAATATTTTGTAAATTTTTAAAAATGGCTTCTATATCTATTTCTATTTTTTGAACCATTATACTCTCCAGACTAAATAGTAAAACTATTATACCATAACAATTAAGAGTTAAGAGTTTAGGATTTAGTGATAGTGGTTAGTGTTAGGATTGTTAATACTTAGTGCTTAATGCTTATGGCTTATAGCTTAAACTTAAGGCTTTTTGCTTATAGCTTTCATAGCTTTACGCTTTTTAATAAGTCCCAAAGGGACTTAATTTAAGAGGCGAAGTTGATTTAACTTCTGTGTGGGCTATCCTAGCCCCTTAAATCAACCGCCTCAAGAAGGAATATTATAGCTATCTTTGGCGTAGTTTATAACCGCATCGCCAAGATTAGCAATTTGTTCGTCTGTAAATTTCGTTTCGTCAAAATCAGGACAAAGCTTTTTAAGCTCTTCTATAAATTGCCCGTTTTTAATAATCTCTTTCCACTCTTTTTGTGTATGAGCCTGAGTAAATTTTTTAACAGTTAGCTTTTTACAAAACTGTTTTTTAATTTTAGCAATATATAGCTTTTTACCCTTTTCGGGATTCCAGCCATACTTAGCACTTGCATTTGCAAAAGTTACTGCAAGCGCAAGCGAGGCTAAAATAGCAATTATTTTTTTCATTTGCCAATCCTTTCTTAATCTAATTTTAAAAATCTCTCTGCTAAATACATAAGCAACATAAAAATACCGATTGCTCCGATACCTATTGCCCACTCCGTTAATGACGGTGAATAGTGAGTAATTGACGGCGGCAATTGATATTCGCTTGTCTTCATTAACTGCTTTGGCACTACTTGAACCGCTTCTACAACATTTATTCTAGCGGCCATTAATCCGATTAAGCCCAATACCGACGCCATACAAAACATTCCGATTTGCTCTTTGCTTCCCCAAATAGCTACAACTAATGGCACCGCAATGCCTAAAAGCACCTCGAAAAGCCAAAAAGACGGACTATACATAATAGTATTAACAACCTCTATTTTACCCGGTACATTACCATAAATTGCAGTTAAAAATTTAATTAAATACATAATTAAAAGTAAAGATGCAACAGCAATAGCCGCTTCTTTTAATAATAAAACACCATTTTTAAAGCTATCATCTTTAATAAAAAATTTAGCAATAATACTAAATAAGAAAATCCCTCCTAAAATTCCGCTAAGTAAAAACTCTATCGGATAAAAAACTCCCGTTGAGAAAGGGTTATTATTTAATAAACCAAAAATCGAACCAGCAGTTAAAATAGATGAGTTTGCAAAAATTAAAGCAAACATTGCATATATTTTTGCATTTTTACCCGCGTTATACATAATAAAAGTTAAAAATGTAAATAGCATTGTTAGCGGATAAAATACTCCAAGCCAAAATAGTGCAGATGTCGGATGCCCGCTAAGAGCCGTTTGAATTACCATTGTAATCGGGTGCCCTATTTCGAATAAAAATACCGCAAAACCTGAAATTAAAGCAAGCAAACCAAAAACCAACGCTCTTTTAACAATAGGCTTAAGAGCTTTTATATCAAAGAAAACTCCGCTTGCCGCAATTGCAATCGTCCCCATTGATAAAGCTACAAAAAACTCATACGCAGAAACTAAAAATCCCCACGGATGCTCTCTTGTAACATTATATGCGTGGTGACCGTGTTGTAAAAATCCAACTACTCCAAATAGATAAACACCAATTAAAACTAATGATGCCACTATAAAAAGTAGGTTAATCCCGCTCATTTTAGGCATAAGCGAGATAGAATCTCTTAAAGGTATATAATCTTTTAATGCCATAACCCACTCCTTATATTAAATAGAACAACTTAGGTTTTGTTCCAAGATGCTCTTTAAGAGAAAAGTGTTCTCTTGTTCTTAAAAGTATGCTAATTTCGCTATTTGGATCATCCAAATCGCCGAATGTTCTAACTTTCGTAGGACAAGTATTTTGGCAAGCCGTTGTTGTTTCGCCTCGAGCCAATCTTGTATCGCTACAGAAAGTACACTTATCAACTGTCATAGTTCTATCATCTACATATCTTGCATCATATGGACAAGCGTTCATACAATAACTGCATAAAATACATTTATCGCTATCTACCATAACTATACCGCCATCGGCAAAGTATGTCGCATTTGTAGGACACACCTCTTGACACGGCGCATCTTCGCAGTGTTGGCACTGACTTGGCAAAAAGTTTGATTGCGATAAATCAAGATTAGGCCATTGCCCGCCAATTTCGCTTTGACCTACCCAAATTCTATGCTTATCTGCGCCAAGCAATACACCGTTTTCTTCTTTACATGCCACTTCGCACGCTTTACAATTGATACAATTTTTATAATCTAAAGCCATTCCGTATCTTGCCATGATTACACCTTTCTTACATCTACTATTGTTGCATGCATTGCAGCAGCACCAAAGTAAGGTTCTATAATATCTTCGATAATCATATTATCAGCCGCTCCGTTATTATGAGCTAAACTTAAAGCTTCGCTTTGAGCACCAAAGCCATGTACGAAAAATAGATTTTCAGGTCCTATTTTTTCGGTAGGATAAGCTTTAATTCTAACTTTACCCACTTTCGAACTTACTTCAACTAAATCACCAAACTTAATACCCTTCTCTTTTGCAACTCTTGCATTAATCCACAGATAGTTTTCTGGAATAATATCTAAAAGCATCGCATTGTTTTGGGTATTATTTTGGGTAAATTGAGCATGACGGCCGGTAATAAATTTAAATTTACCCTTCGGCACTTTTACATACATATCATCTCTCCAAGTAGGCATCGGGTCAAGCCCTTTTGTTGCCATAT
Organism: uncultured Nitratifractor sp.; assembly: GCA_964500335.1. Classification (GTDB taxonomy): domain Bacteria; phylum Campylobacterota; class Campylobacteria; order Campylobacterales; family Sulfurovaceae; genus JAADEQ01. The sequence continues at coordinate 773 of CAZCOI010000221.1, read as the reverse complement.
TCGATAATACAAATTCAATTTTCCCGGTAGGCGTAGGAAATTTACCTTTTTTAGTGCTGTAAAATTTCTTACCTTCAGGATAGTATTGATACTCGTTAGGATTTACTTTTTTAAAGTATTTATCCATATTAGGATAGAAAACTCCCTTTTCTCTTAAAATTTTCCAAGCCTCTTCGCCCCATTTGCTAACTACCATATGCTCATTAACATGCTCTTGGCTTGGTAGATGCAACCAATCGGTTAAATCGTGCCCGTTTTTCTTATAATACTCTTCTTCTTGCTCAGGAGTCATACCTTTTATTGCTTCTTGAATATCTTTATCATATTTTTTTGCAATTTCCCACATAGGCTTGCTTATTTTTTCCGCTAAGCCTTTCATAATATTATAAACCGGTTTGGTTTCCGGATGAATCGGGTCTATAACTTTTTGTCTTAACGCAATAGACGGAGTGGTTCCTCCATAACTCTTAACAGGATCTTCTCTTTCTAAATATGTACACTCAGGCAATACCACATCACTCATCATTACGGTATCGCTTGGCATAATATCTATTGCAACCACTAAATCAAGCTTTTCGAACATTTTGCGAGTTTTTGCGATATTAGGCAAGTTAAGCATAGGGTTATGCTTATAAATAAACATACCTCTAACAGGATAAGGTTTACCCTCTAACACAGCATCTCTAAATCCAAGCCATGTTCCAGTACTTCCTACAATTGCGGCTTTATCGTAATCTACTCTATCTTTTGTAGTAGAGTATACTGGAATATTA
>CAZCOI010000220.1:0-2179 GCA_964500335.1 uncultured Nitratifractor sp. | reverse complement strand
TTAAAAACACTCTTTTCTAACTTAACAATATCTTCTTCTCTTAAGTCTCTATGCCCCGTAACCCCAAAAATCAACGGCACTTTTTGCATTTAAGCTCCTCCCTCAAGTTTCCTTATTATACCAAATTATTTTCCTCCATATCACCATATTTTACAATCTCTTCGCCTATACTTGCCAAATAATACGGAATATAAACAACCGAATATACATCGTAAATCAAAGTGGCTTTTACATTATCGCTTTTAAAATCTTTAAACTCAAGCAAACAGTTATGCTCTTTTTTAGGTTTGCAAGTTTGCTCTGCATATGTAAAGTTTAGCAACTGATGGTATGTTATCCATCTGTTATGTTCGCTATTTAGCACCTTTTCAAATCTACTTTCAAACTTTGGCGGAAAATAATTTTTATACTTTTTTTTTAGCTTTTCAATATCCAAATTAAAGATTTTTAAATTTTTTTCTACCAATTTATCGTAATTTAAATTGCTTTTTTTACTGCTAAACATAAGCGATTTTAACTTTATTTTTATATGCAAAGCTTGGGCTATGCTTGATTCTTGGTCGTTTACGGAACTATTTAGCCAAGCGCTCTCTTTTTCTTCTTGGCTGTTATTATAATCTGCATTCATCTGCTTTGCAAGTTTTATATAGCGATTTTCATATATGTTTTTATAATCGCAAATCTCTTTGGCGTTAGCAAACACCACAACATTGCTAAAAAAGTTTATCTTTTTACTTTTGCAAATATCTTTACTAACATTTGGCTTGTTATAAAGCGTTTTGTTAATTTTATCTTTTAAACTGTTGTTTAAATATAGAGCCGTGCATATAGTTACTTGCAACTTATTATCCACTATCTTTTTTCTGTAAGTTTTATCTATTAAATTTATTGCATAGCTAAAGTTTTGCTCTTGATTGGAACTTGCTAAAATTATATGCTTTAGCGACTCTTTATTTAACAAACTATTGTTAAAAAAGCTATTATCAAGCTTATAAAAGCACAATTTAGCAAACTTTAACTCATCTATTTTTGGATACAAACTATAAATTTTATCTTTAAAGCTATCTACATCTTTTGCAAAAAGATGAATATTTAAAATATTTTCGTTAGGAAAATGAGCAAGCTTTATAGCCTCTATCAAAACTTCCATTGCCAAATTACCGCTACCGACAATTGCAATATCAAAGCTTTTATCGCTATTTATTATCTCTAATCCTTTGCCGTCTATCTCTACCTTTTCAAACAAATCTCTTGCGGACTCTTCGTTAAAAGAGTAAATATGCACTTCGCACAAATCAGATTTTAACAAAGTCTCGCCGCTATAAATTTCTCTTAAGTTTTTATCTTCTATATGCACAGTTAGCTTAAGTGTTTCGCCTTTGTTTTTATTTTCTATAATTTTAAGCGCAATATTTATATTTTGCAAATCGTTACCGGTAGATACTATTATATGTTCTGCTTTATTTAATGCGATTTTATCTATAACTTCATTTATATTGTTTTTAAATATTACATAATTGCCATATTCGTTTAAATTGGGATTGTTTTTATCTTTTTCTACAATTATTATATTTTTTTTGCCATCTTTTATTAGTGAGTCTGTAAAATATTTATTGTTGCCACCAAGCCCCACAACAACAGTATGCCCGCCAAAAATAATATATTTTAAATATTTAATAGCCTTTATCAAATATCCCCAAAAAATAAACAAAACGGTCATAAATGTAGCCAAAGCCCCGGCATGTGCATAAATATAAAGCTCTTGTTTAAGGCTTTCATTCATCTTAACTTCCGCTAAATTTAGAGCAAATAGTTGCACACTTTTATACAAAGCCTCTAAAAAAGGTAAATTTAACTTATTATGAAACAAATTAACCCCACCAACTAAAGCAATAGCAGATAATAAAACAACTATAGCAATTTTATATCTCATTTAATCTCCTTGCAACTCTTTTATTTTTCCTAAAAGCCATTTAGCTTGTGGGACTCCTTTAAAGTTTAACAGTATCTCTTTTGCTTTATCTAAATTCTCTTTTGGTTGGTTAAATAAATCAACTCCCATAACTAAACTTTGTACATAATCAATCCCAAAAGCTTCTATATTTTTTTGTGCCAACTCTTTGTATATCTTTAAAGCCTCTTTAAATTCTTTTAGCGCCTCGTCGTTTTGATTTAGTTT
>CAZCOI010000219.1:0-6178 GCA_964500335.1 uncultured Nitratifractor sp. | reverse complement strand
ATGGTAAAACCGGCTCTTGCATATTTGGATATTATAAGAGATATTGCAAACGAAACCAAATTGCCACTTGCTGTTTATAATGTAAGCGGAGAGTATAGTATGCTTAAAATGGCGGCTCGTGCGGGAGTAATCGATTATGAAAAAGTTATGATGGAGACTCTGCTTGGCTTTAAAAGAGCAGGAGCTAATATTATAATTACATATCACGCAAAAGAGGCGGCAAAGATTTTAAATAGTTAAAAGATATTTTCAAAATTTTTAACTATTAGTAATTAAATAGTATAATAAACTAAAAAATATGGGTTGTTTATGACAAATATTATTCTTTGTGGCGGTAGTGGCACAAGGCTTTGGCCACTTAGCCGTAAACTATTGCCAAAGCAGTTTTTAAAACTTTTTAACAATAGTTCACTTTTTCAATTAACACTTAAGAGAAATAGAGCTTTTTGTCAAAGTCAGATTATTGTATCAAACAAAGAGCAATTCTTTTTAGCAAGTGAACAGATAGATGAGGCAGGAGAGTTTAATATAAATTATATTTTAGAACCTATTGGCAAAAATACAGCTCCAGCAATTGCAATTTCTGCTTTTGCTTTAGATAAAGATGAAATTATGCTTGTTACTCCATCAGATCATCTAATTAAAGATTTAGATGAGTATAGCAAAGTAATAGATAAAGCTTTATCCCTTGCAAAAAATAACTATTTAGTAACTTTTGGAATAACTCCATTATACCCAGAGAGTGGATATGGATATATTGAAGCTAATGGGGAGGATGTTATAAAATTTCATGAAAAACCTGATATTAAAACAGCTGAAAAATATCTACAAACTAATAACCAATATGCAAATAACAAATCAACTAATCGCTATTATTGGAATAGTGGAATGTTTATGTTTAAAGCTGGTATATTTTTAGAAGAACTACAAAAATACTCTCCTACAATATATAAAAAAGCAAAAAAGGCATATATAAATAGAGTAAAAACCTCAAATAATATAGGCTCAATTAAACTTGAAGATATGCAAGATATTCCAGAAGATAGTATAGATTATGCTGTTATGGAAAAGAGTAGCAAAGTTAAAGTAGTTGCATCCAATATTGGCTGGAGTGATGTAGGAAGCTTTGACTCTTTATATGAAGAGCTTCCAAAAGATGAGTTTAAAAATAGCAAAATAGATAATTTAATAAATATAAATAGCACTAATAACTTTTTATACTCTGATAAAAAAGTAATTGCTACAGTCGATATAGATAATTTAATTATAGTTGATACTCCAGATGCTTTACTAATTAGCAAAAAAGGAAGTTCTCAAAAGATTAAAGATGTAGTTAAAAAATTAAAACAAAAAAATATCGATTTAACACAAACTCATACTTTAGTTCATCGCCCTTGGGGAACTTATGAGACTTTAATTGATGAGAGTGGCTATAAGATAAAAAAGATTACTGTAAAGCCTGGCAAAAGATTATCTTTACAAAAACATTTTCACAGAAATGAGCATTGGATTGTTGTAAGTGGAACAGCAAAAGTACAAGTTGGTGATAACTCATATTTAGTTAGACCAAATGAGAGTACATATATTAAAATGGGACAAATTCATAGACTCTCAAATCCTGGTAAAATTCCTGTAATCTTAATAGAGGCTCAAGTTGGCGAATATACTGGCGAAGATGATATAATAAGGCTAGAAGATGATTACAAAAGATAAGCTTGAATATTATAAAGATTTACTATTTGAGCTTACAAAAAAAGATATAAAAGTAAGATATAAAAATAGCTATCTAGGCTATCTTTGGTCAATTGCAAATCCTCTATTTTTAGCACTAATTTTCTATTTTGTATTTAAAGTAGTTTCAAAAATTCAGATGCCAAATTATACCTTGTTCTTAATTAGTGGGCTTTTTGTTTGGCAATGGATAAACAACTCTATAATGGTTGGAAGCAACCTCTATATATCTAACTCATCTTTAATAAAAAAGGTTAATTTTCCAAGAAATTTTTTGGTAATTTCATTAGTTTTAAGCGAAGGTTTTAACTTTTTGCTCTCTATTCCTGTAATTATCTTTTTTATGCTTTTATATAGCCAAACACCAAGTTTTAACTGGTTAATTTATATTCCAATACTTTTAATAATCTCTTTTATATTTATCTACTCTTTGGCTTTATTAATTGCTACAATAAATCTTTTTTTTAGAGATATGGAGAGATTAGTTGGCTTATTATTAACTTTTATATTTTACTTAACACCTATTATTTATCCACAATCTATGGTACCTCAAAAATATAAAGTTCTACTATATTTAGACCCTTTTGCACCAATAATTATTAGCTGGCAAAAGCTATTTTTAGAGTCTAAATTGGATTTTATCTCACTATTTTTAGCTTTAATTTATAGTTTAATATTTCTATTTTTAGCAACAAAAACATATAATAATTTAAAATATAAATTTGCGGAGCTTGTATGAATAGGGTTGAATTTAAAGATGTTAGCAAATATTATACCCTTTTAAATACAGGAGGAATAAAGAGCTTTTTATTTAATTTTTTTAAAAATATTAAACAAATTAAACAAAATAGAGTATTAGCCCTAGATAATATAAGTTTTACTATAAAAGATAAAGATGTAGTAGGAATTATTGGAAAAAATGGAGCTGGAAAGAGTACAACTTTGGGCTTGATTGCTGGAGTTTTAGCACCAACTAGCGGAGAGGTAGTAGTAAGGGGAAAAGTTGCTCCTTTATTGGAACTTGGAGCTGGTTTTCATATGGATTTGACAGGAAGAGAAAATATAATTTTAAATGGGATTTTATTAGGAATGACCAAAAAAGAGATTTTAAGTAAACTTGATAAAATTATAGAATTTAGTGAACTAAAAGAGTTTATTGACCAGCCAATTAGAATTTACTCTTCTGGAATGTTATCAAGATTGGGCTTCTCTGTAGCTGTATATACAAATCCAGATATTTTATTAATTGATGAGGTTTTAAGTGTAGGTGATTTTAAATTTCAAAAAAAGAGTAAAGATAAAATATATGAGTTTAAAAAAATGGGGAAGACTATTATTTTTGTAAGTCACGATATAGAGGTAGTAAAAGAGCTTTGCAATAAAGTTATTGTAATTAATAATAAAAAGGTTATATTTGAAGGTAATGTAAATGAGGGAGTAAAAATTTATGAATCGCTTTAATATATTAATTGATGGCTATAATTTAAGATTAAAAAAAGGAAGCGGTATAAAATCTTACACTCTTTCTTTAATTAAGGCTTTAGAAGATAGTGTAGATATATCTTTACTTTTTGATTATAATATTTTAAACAAAGATATAAGTAGTATAGAGTTTAGCGATAAGCATTTAAAAGGAATAACTAGCAATAGTGCTAAAAGAGCTATAATAAAAGATTTAGCTAAATTTCTCTTAAATAAAAGTTTTAATGAGTTTAAATTTAAAGATGATATAAATTTTCAAAATGAAGAGAGCTATATTTTAAATAAAAGAGTAATAAATATAAATAATATATTTAATCTATCCGAAGCTAGTAGCAGATTTGATTACTATTTAAATATTAAAAACATTAAAAATATCGATATATTTCACTCAACTTATATGCTAAATTTAAATGTAGTAGGCGCAAAAAGAGTAACTACAATACATGATATAATTCCTCTTAAACTTCCACATACAACCTTAGATGATAAAAAGCTCTTTTACAATAAAGTTAAAAGTGCCATAAAAAATAGTGATAAAATAGTAACAATTAGCGAACACTCTAAAAAAGATATTTTGGAACTTTTTGATATAGATGAGAGTAAAATTGTTAATTGCTACCAAGCTTTTACTATATCTCAAAAAGAGATTGAAAAGGTTAATATTAATATCTATAACAGATTTAATTTAAAAGAGAATGAATATTTCTTATTTGTAGGAAATATTGAACCTAAAAAAAATGTTGCAAGATTAATTGAAGCATTTTTAGATTTAGACTCAAATAAAAAACTTGTAATTGTAGGAAGAAAAGCTTGGCTTTGGAAAGAGCAGTTAAAAGAGGCAAAAAAATTTATAGATGAAGGAAAAATAGTACTTTTAGATTATGTTAGCAAAAAAGAGTTGATAGCCTTATATAAAAAAGCTTTCTTTTTTGTATTTCCATCTTTATATGAAGGATTTGGACTTCCACCACTTGAAGCTATGGCTTGTAAAACACCTGTAATTACTTCTAATTGTAGCTCTTTGCCTGAAGTTTGCGGTAATGCGGCAATCTATTGCAACCCTTATGATGAGAGCAGTATAAAAAGTGCATTAGAAGAGGCTTTAAATCTACCAAACAACATAAGAGAAAAACTCATCCAAGAAGGAATTAAAAGAGTTGATTTTTTTAACTTAGATGATTATAAAAATAGAATTTTAGATGTTTATAAGAGCATTTTATGATAGTTAATGCGACTCATATTGGCAAAAAATTAGATGGAATAGGAAGATTCTCTTTAATTTTGGCAAAATATTTTATTAAAACTAAAGCAGAGGTTATAATTAATGCAAATGCTACTATACATTTTAATAAAGATGAGTTAAAAAAGTTAAAAATTGTAACCTCTTCTATCTCTCCAGATAATGGCTTTTTAGGACATTTAAAAAGAATTGCTTTTACAAATAAACTAAAAGGAGAAATCTTAAACTTATCGCAACTTGAAGTTAGCTTTTTTAATAAAGAACAAACTATTGTAGTTCACGATATAATACCTCTACTTTTTCCAAAATATCATAAAAAACAGTATCACTTTTTTAAATATATCTTACCTTCTATTCTAAAGCATAAAACCAAACATATAATAACAGTATCAAATCATACAAAAGAGCTTTTAATAAAATATTATAATCTTGATAGCTCAAAAATTACAGTTATTTATAATGGTGTTGATTTAGAGTGCAAAAATGAGCAAAAAGAGGAGTTCTTTTTATTTGTTGGTAGAGACTCTCCAACTAAAAATATAGATAGATTAATAGAAGCTTTTAGTACAAAAGAACTACAAAATATTAAACTAAAAATGGTTGGAGTAAAAAGAGATATTAAAAATAAAAATATTGAAACCTTAGGTTATATGGATGAAAAATCTTTAAAAAATCTTTATGCAAAAGCAAAATATTTTATATTCCCATCACTATATGAAGGATTTGGGTTTCCAGCAATTGAGGCTATGAGATGCAGATGCGGAGTAGTTGTATCAAACATTAGCTCATTGCCTGAAATTTGTAAAGATGGAGTTTTATATATCAATCCAAACGACACAAATGATATTATAAATAAGGTTAAGTTAATAAGCTCTGATAATAAGTTATATAAACATTTAACAAATAAAGCTTATAATATATCTAAAAATTATAGCTGGGATAGCGCTTTTAAGAAATATATGGAAGTAATAGATGAGAGTAGCAATAATTCATGACTGGCTAGTAACTAATGCTGGGGCCAAGAAAGTTTTAAAAGTAGTTTTAGAGTTTTTTTAGCTTGGGTTGCATTAGGATTAGAGAGGTTTTAAAAATAAAGTGTTAAATTTTTGCTATAATTACATAGCAAATCGGTTATAAACCGATTTAGTATGCAAAAGAGGTAAAATGGATATTTTAATAGATAAAGAACTTGCAAATATAAAATCACATATTATAGATTATGCTACCTTAAAGGCTATACTTGAAAAATATAATTACAAAAGAATAAATGATAAAATAGAGAATTTAAAACAGCAAGGGATAATCAAAAGTTTAAAAAAGGGCTTATATGTTCATACCTCTATGCAAAATAATATAATTTCAAAAGAGCTTATTGCAAATTCTCTTTTGAGTCCTTCATATATATCATTAGACTATGCTTTGAGTTTTTATGGTTTGATACCGGAAATAGTTGTAGATGTGGTTTCTATCACGACAAAAAGAGCTAAAGCTTTTAAAACACCTTATGGAGTGTTTGAGTATAAGCATATCAAAAAAGAATTATATCCTATAGGGCTAAAGATTTATAATGCAAATGAATATACCTTTTTGATAGCTACAAAAGAAAAAGCACTTTGTGATAAAATATTTTTTACTAAAAATCTCCAAATATCTTCAAAAAAAAGAATGTTGGAGTTTTTAGTTGATGATTTGAGAATTGATTTGGATGAGATGGAGAGTTTTGAT
>CAZCOI010000218.1:0-3171 GCA_964500335.1 uncultured Nitratifractor sp. | reverse complement strand
TGGTTTTTAGTTTTAGCTTTAGGCTTTAAGCTTTTTTAACTTTTTTTTATTAAAAGTTGGTAAAATTTTAATACTTTAAGGCCTAAGGGTTAGGCAGACAATAATTTTTCTACTATTTCTTCGAAAATTATTTGTCATCTTACAAAAAATTTTCAAAGGTATCATTATGAGAATCGATTGTTGTAATTTAGCGTGTCCAGAGCCTGTTATTAGAACAAAAAAAGCATTAGAAGAGTTACAAAATGATGCTATTTTAGAGGTTTTAGTAAATTCGGTTGCATCAATAGAAAATGTAAAAAGATTTGCAAAAAATAGCGGATATGAATTTAGAGAAGAAAAAATAGATAAAGATAAAACCTTAATTACTATTATTAAAGGTTATGAGTGCTCTATTGCTCCTAAAAATGAAAACTTACTTAATAAAACACTTTTTATTAAAGATGATAAAGTAGGCGAAGGTGAACTTGGCTCTATTTTAATAAAGGGCTTTTTAAAAACTCTATTAGAGTTTAAAAATTTACCAAAAAATATCGTGCTTGTAAATAGGGGTGTATTTTTAACCACAAAAGAGGAAAATCAAGAGGTTATAGATATTTTAAAAGAGCTACAAAAAAAAGGTGTAAATATATATAGCTGTGGACTTTGTTTAAACTTTTATAATATAGATGCAAGTAAGTTAAAAGTAGGCGAGATTGGTAATGCATACGATAGTATGGATATGCTTTTAAATACACAAACTATTACTCTTTAAAGGGAAATTATGAATAGAAGAGAATTTTTTAAAACCGGTGCAGTTGCTACAATGGCTTTTGCAATGCCGCAAATTTTAGTAGCTCAAGATATAAAAACAAGAAAATTTAAAGTAACTTATAATTTCGATTTAAAATATGATGATAAAAATTTTGCCGCTAAACTTTGGAATCCATTGCCATATAATGCTCATTACCAAAAAGTTAAGCTTTTAAAAGTTAATGGAAATTACAATGATTATAATTTTAATATAAAAAATAGTTATGAAGCAAACACTTTTTTTGCTACTTGGGAAAAAAGCAGTAATAAAAAAATTGCAACAATAGAGTTAGAGATTGAAACAAAAGATAGAGTTGTTCCTATAAAAGATATTATTAAAGCAAGTAATAAAAATTTACCTATTCCAAAAGATGTAAAAAAGTTTTTAAAACCTACTTCCCATATACCTACACAAGGGCTAATAAAAGAGGTTGCAAAATTAATTACTAAAGATATAAACGATAGATTTCAAAAAGTTAAAGCAATCTATTTATGGTGTACAAAACACACTTTTAGAGATCCTAAAGTTATTGGATGCGGTATAGGGGATGTTAATAAATTAATTACTCAAAAAGAGGCATTAGAAGTTTACGAAAAAGGTTTTTATGGTGGTAAATGTACCGATTTGAGCTCTTTGTTTACCGCACTTGTAAGAGCCGCTGGAATTCCTGCAAGGGAGGTTTTTGGAATAAGACTTGGAAAAAGCTATTTCTCTAAAGCACTTGGAAAAAGCGATAAAAAAGGCTTTGCAGATATTTCTACTTGGCAACATTGTCGAGCGGAATATTATATTCCGGGTATTGGTTGGATACCAACAGATCCGGCTGATATAACAAAACTTGAACTTGTAGAGAAATTAAATTATACGGATTTGAAAGTTCAACAATTAGTAAATAAATATTTACACTCTTGGGAGATGAATTGGGTAGGATTTAATTGGGGTAGAGATTTTATTTTATATCCTAAGCCTATGCAATATCCTATAAATATGTTTGGTTATCCTTATGCAGAGGTTGAAGATGAGGTTTTAAATTATTACAATCCAAAAGAGTTTGGATATAAAATTACATCTTTAGAGATTTTTTAATGGTAAAAAAAATTGATTGTAAAAATTTAGCTTGTCCTACCCCCGTATTAAAAACAAAAGAGGCTTTAGAAGAGTTGCAAGAAGGAATTTTAGATATTGAGTTAAACTCTTTTGCCTCAATTGAGAATGTAAAAAGATTTTTAAATAGCCAAGGGCTTTTTTATGAAATAAAAAAACAAAATGGTATAACTATAATTTCGGTTGTAAAGGGGTATGAGTGCGAGGTAAATTTAAATCAAAATGAAGATGAAACAAAATCTTTTTGGGCATTAATTGCTGGTGCTATAATAACTGCTATTCTTGCATCTACTTGCTGTTTAGCTCCTCTATTATTTTTAATTTTTGGTATAAGTGTAGGTAGTTTATCTTTTTTAAATATCTTTGCACCATATAGAATATATTTTACGGTGATAGCAGTTATTATTATTTTATATTTATGGTGGAACTATTTTTTTAAGTTAAAAAAAAGAGTAGTTTGCGAAGGAAGTATTTGTAAAAATTATTTAAAATATTTATCTTTTGGAACAATTTTTGTTTTGATTATGCTAACTTATCCTTATTGGGCGCAATATTTAATTGGAGAATAAAATGAGATTAATAAAAATTTTTATACTTTTAACACTTTTTATTTTTGCAAAAGAACAAACGGTTGTTATTGAAGTAGATGGGATGACTTGCCCTTTATGCACCAGTGCTATTAAAAAAAGTTTAAAAAAAACAAAAGGTGTAATTAAAGCTAAAGTAATTTTAAATAGTAAAAAAGCTACTGTAAAATATGATGATAATTTAACAGATATAAAAACTTTATTAAAAGCTATAAAAAATGTAGGTTATAGCGGAAAAATCATAAAAGGAGTAGATAAATGAAAATTTTAATTATATTTAACCATGAACCATACGATGGAACAGATGTAGCTTGGAATGGGCTAAGACTTGCTAAAAAGCTTTTTGAAGATGGCAACGAAGTTAGAATATTTTTAATGAATGATAGTGTAGATTTAGCAAGAGAGGCAAATAAAATGCCACAAAATTACGATAACGATTTAGTGCAAATGTTAAAGCAGATGTATAAAGATGGCATAAAGCTAAAAGTGTGTGGAACTTGCCAAGCAAGATGCGGTATTTATAAAAATGAGCCATATTTTGCACCGGAAATTAAAGCTACAATGGCAGATTTGGCTAATTGGGTGGTTGATAGCGACAAAGTAATTAGTTTTTAAAGGTTAAAAATGGATGCAAAACTTACAAAATTTGTAAAAGCCGCTGGTTGAGCTGCCAAATTGGCTCCGGGTGAG
>CAZCOI010000217.1:0-2687 GCA_964500335.1 uncultured Nitratifractor sp. | reverse complement strand
ACAAAAAGATGATGATGTAATTGATTATTTAGTTGCAAAAGAGGAGTTTAAAAACTCAAAACAAATCATAACAACCGGCGGTGGGCACAGCTTTGAAGGGATAGAAGAGTATTTTAACGATATCGATGAATTTTTAGAAATAAATTAAAAAACTTTATATATTTATTTAAATGCACTTTAATAAATTTTAAAAAAGTTTAAAGTGCAGTTAAAAGTTTTGTTGTTATATAATAAAACTCTACATACTTTGTAAAACAGTAATAAAACACAAATAGATTTGTTATACGGAATTTTCGTAGTATTTTTTAGATGGCGGACAGGGCGGGATTCGAACCCGCGGTACCCTTTCGAGTACGCACCCTTAGCAGGGGTGTGGTTTCAGCCAGCTCACCCACCTGTCCGTAAGCTTTAAGTGGGCGTAATTTTACAAGACATTTGCTTAAAATAATATTAAATTATTACATTTACAAAAAAATTATTTAATTATGATAAAATTTTAAAAAAGATATGGAGTAATTATATGGAATATTTAAAAGCCCTCAACTTAGCCTTAGATAATATAGAAGTTACAAAAAAGATTGAAAAAATCAATTTAGAAGATGCACTTAATAGAGTTTTAGCACAAGATATTTATGCTTTAAGAGACCTGCCTCCATATAATAACTCTGCAATGGATGGATATGGATTCAAACATAAAGATATAAATAATGAACTTAAAATTGTCAAAACCATTTTAGCAGGAGATATTCAAGCACCTATTTTAAAAGAAAACGAATGTTACAAAATTATGACAGGAGCAAAAGTACCAAAAGATTGTGATACAATTGCTCCAAAAGAGATTTGTGAAAATAAAGAGAATAAAATAAAAGTTATTAAACCTATAAAAGAGGGGAGCTCAATTAGATTACAAGGTGAAGAGATAAAAAAAGATTCTCTTATACTAGAAAAAGGTAAAACTCTGAACGCTTCTGATATTGCTCTATTAGCTTCACAAGGTATAAGAGAGATAGAGTGTTTTAAAAAACTAAATATCGCAATAATAGCAACAGGAAGTGAACTTAAAGAGCTTCATGAAAAAGCTTTAGATAATGAAATTTATAATATAAACGGTATAAATATACAAATGCATTTAAAAGAGTATGGCATTAATGCCTCTTATCTTGGTGTTTTACCTGATAATTTAGAAAAAACAGTAGAGTTCTTTAAAAACAATATAGATTATGATGTAATTATTACTACAGGTGGAGTAAGTATTGGAGATGCTGATTTTACAAAAAATGCTCTTATTAAAAATGGTTTTAAAGAGCTATTTCATGGAATAAAAGTAAAACCAGGTCATCCTACACTTATGGGAAAAATAGATAAAACTTTTATTATGGCAATGCCAGGTAATCCACTTGCTGCAATAGTTCATATTATTATTATGGGGTTGCCAATAATAAAAAAAATGCAAGGAGCAAAAGAACTATTTTTTGCTACTAAAGAAGCAAAAATTAATTGCGATTTAAAATTAAAGCCAAATAGAGTAAATATTGTTTTAGGTAATTTTACAGATAACATATTTATACCATATAAAAATAATAAATATGGCTCAGGAATGATTAGCCCTTTAGTTGAATCTAATAGCTTTGCACTATTTGGAGAAAAAATTTCAGATGTAAAAAAAGGTAGCACTATTAAAGTTATAGAATTTAGATGCAAATTACAAAGTAAAAACTTTGACTATATAATGTAACAATTTAACACGGTAATACCTAAAATAAGGTACTTATAAAGATGTATTAATCAATCTTATATAACCTAAGTTATATAATTTAGCAAATTATTTTTAAGGGTTTTATATGCGGCTAAGCGATGTTAAAATATATGAGTACGATGCTGTTATAGTAGGTGCTGGACTTGCTGGACTTGCGGCGGCTAAAGAGTTAAGAGAAGCAGGAAAAAGAGTAGCAGTAGTTACAAAGCTTCATCCACTAAGAAGCCACTCTGGAGCGGCGCAAGGTGGAATAAATGCAGCTTTAGGCGAAGATGATTCAACTGAGCTTCATGAGTTTGATACAGTTAAAGGAAGCGACTATCTAGGCGATCAAGATGCAATTGAGCTAATGTGCTCAAAAGCTCCTGAAACAATTAGATGGGCAGAGAGAATGGGTGCGGTATTTAGCCGTGATGAAAATGGCAAAATCGCTATTAGACCATTTGGTGGGCAGAGTAAACCAAGAGCATGTTACGCAGCAGATAGAACAGGCTTAACACTACTTCAAACTATCTATGAGCAAGCATTTCGCGCAGGTATAGAGGTATTTGATGAGTGGTATTGCGCAGATGTTTTATATGAAAATGGTAAAGCAAAAGGTATTGCTGCATACAATATAAGAACTAGCGAGCCAGCTATTTTTAATGCAAAAGTAACTATGTTTGCAACAGGTGGATATGGAAGAGCTTACAAAATTAACTCAAATGCTCATGCAAACACTGGTGATGCACTATCAATATTTGCTCGCCGTGGATTACCACTTGAAGATATGGAGTTTGTGCAGTTCCACCCAAGTGGACTTGGAGGAAGCGGTGTATTAATCTCTGAAGCGGCTCGTGGAGAGGGTGGAAGACTATTTAATAGCGAAGGTGAGCGATTTATGGAAAAGTATGCTCCAAATGCTCTTGAGCTTGCAAGCCGCGATGTTGTA
>CAZCOI010000216.1:0-5679 GCA_964500335.1 uncultured Nitratifractor sp. | reverse complement strand
TAGACATTTTAAACCTTTTTTTATAAAATTTTATGCAAGAAAACTAAACCTTTTTCAAACCAAAAACTGAAAACCAATAACCAATATACCAATTAAAAGCTAAAAGCTGTAAGCAATAAGCGATAAGCACTAAGCACTAAGCTATCCTTAACCCTTAACCCTTAACTCTTAGCTCTTAATTCTTAACTCTCAATCCTTCACCCTTACCAATAACTAATAACCAATAACTAATAACTAATATCCTTTTGAGCAATAATTAATGTAGATATTCCCATAGTAAAAGATTGAGTATGTCTTATATTAAAACCAACACTTTTTAACTCATCTTCTAACATTTTTGTAGTCAAAAAGCCCTCAATTGATTCTGGCAAATATTTATATGCTTTATAGTTTTTAGAGATTAAACCTCCAATTGTAGGAAGAATCTTTTTCATACCAAAATCTACAAATCTATCAAGAATTGAGCTTCTATCTTGTTTGGTAAACTCTAAAATTACTACAATTCCTCCTGGCTTTAAGGCTCTATAAAATTCATGCAAAGCCTCTACCCTATCTACAACATTTCTAATACCATAACTAATTGAGATTATCTGTGTTGAATTATCTTCAATAGGCAACTCTTGAGCTTTTCCTTCTAAAAATAGTGCAAAATCTACCTTTTTTCTAGCAATCTCCAACATCCCTACTGATGGATCTACACCAACAAACTTTTTTACATTAATACCATTTTCATGTGCAAACTTTTGCCAAAATAGCAATAAATCTCCTGTACCGCAAGCAACATCAGTAATTTGTTCTATCTCTTTTAAATTTAAAATCTCATATGCTTTAGAGCATGCTCTTTTTCTCCACTTAATATCTATCCCCATACTTAAAACTCTATTAGCCAAATCGTAAGTAGAGGCGATATCATTAAACATATTGACAATCTCTTCTTGTTTTTGCTTTTTATCCAAAATATTCTCCATTGAAAAATTGTTTGTATTATAACAAAAAAAGATAAGTAGCTAGGCTCTACTTAAGTAAATCTCTTAAGCTCTCATTTGGTTCTTTGCCATCTAAAAGTAAATTTACTTCATTAGCAATAGGCAAATATATATCCTCTTTTTTTGCTATTTGCATAACTGCTTTTGTTGTAGCAACACCCTCAGCAACCTCTCCTAACTCCTCTAAAATCTCTTTTAGGCTTTTGCCTTTTGCTAATCCAAAACCAACTCTATAATTACGAGATAGATTACTGCTTGCAGTTAAAAATAGATCTCCAGCACCTCCTAAAGATAAAAATGTATCTTTTTTAGCACCAAAGTTCTCACCAAATCGTGTCATTTCTACCAAACCTCTTGCAATTAAAGCGGCTCTTGCATTATTGCCAAGCTCTAAACCATCGCATACACCAGCGGCTATTGCAATTATATTTTTATATGCTCCTGCAACCTCAGCGCCTACTACATCGCTATCAACATAAGCTTTTATAAAAGATGGCATTGCATTTGCAAAAGTTTTTGCTAACTCTAAATTTGTAGAGCTAACAACAAGTGCTGTTGGCAAAGATTGCATAACCTCCGCCGCAAATGATGGACCTGATAAAAAAGCTAATTGATTATTTGTTACAAAATCGCTATATATCTGGTTTAAAAACTTTCCACTCCCAACCTCTACACCTTTTGCAGCAATTAAAAGCTTTTGTCCTCTATTTGTAAAATGTTTTGTCATAAACTCTCTTACATATTGGGTAGGAATTGCCATAATAATATAGTCATAATCTAAAGCTTCATTAATTGAGATAAAATTGGGTAGCTCTCTTTTATGTCTTGATGTTATAGATACCTCATTTTTATATGAATATGCATGTGCTAATGCCAAACCCCATTTTCCAGCCCCAACTACTGCTATTTTCATTATAATTCTCCTGCGCACTCTAACTTAAATCTATAAATATCTTGCTCTTTGCCAACACATACTATTGTATCTTTTTCATCTATTTTATGGTCATATCCTACAGTATTAAATACAAACTGGCTACCAAGCTCTTCATCTATCATACCTATAAAAATAATATTATACTTATTAAAATCTATTTCACTCAATTTTTTGCCATTTAGATGAGATTTTCTACCTATTTTTATCTCTTTAAAAATATAATCATGACTTTTATTAATAAAGCCTTGTAAAAATTTAGTAGCAACTGGAATGGTTAAGATATTTTTTAAAATATTTCCGCTAATTGAGTATATATCAATTACTCTATTTACGCCTGTCATTCTAAGTTTATCTGTTACATGAATAGAATCGGATATTGATACAATATAACTTTTAGGATACAAGTCTCTTAAGCTTAAAGATAAAAATAGATTTTCATGGTTATTATCCATCGCACAAACCAATACAAGCTCTTCATCTATATTTAATTTAGCAATAGAGTCATCACTCTCTAAATCAAACATCTCAACTTCAATCTTCTCTTCTCTAGCTTTTCTAAACTCCTCTTTAGAATTAACAGCAACTTTTACATTAGCACCATACTCTTTAATCGATTTTGCTATAGAGCCTCCAAATCTGCCAAAACCAAATATTAAAACTCTTTTTTTTACCATCTATATCTGCCTATAATATTAAAGTTTTTCTTAAAATGATTTAGGCTTAACTTATGCCCCATAACTACTAAAATATCATTCTCTTTAAGTATATAATCTTTTTTAGGATTAAATTTAAACTCGCCTTTTGCTCCATTTTGAACTCCAAAAATAGTTAAATTATATTTATCAAAACCAACCTCTTTGATACTCATACCTAAAATTAAAGACTCTGCTGTTACAAAAATCTCATCAATTGTTGCTACATCTTTAAAGTTAAGTATTGCATTAATTGCTTTATACATTGTAGGATAAATTATAGACGCAACAAGCATTGATGAAGCTATCTCATAAGGAAGCACTACTCTATCTGCTCCAGCTCTTTTATATCTGCTAAGCAGAGTATGATTACTAGCTCTTGCAATTACTGAAATATCTTCTGATACACTTTTTGCATTTAAAGAGATATAGATATTTTCAATATCACTACCTGTTAAAGCTAAGACTGTTATGCGTGATTCTTTATTAAAAAATCGTTTTAAAACTTCATGCCTACTAGCATCATCACAAATTGCATCGTGTCCATCATTTCTTGCCTCTTGAGTCTTTTGAGAATCTTTATCTAAAACTATATAAGGCGTATTACTACTTTTTAACTCTTTTAAAAAGAACTTAGATATCTGCCCATATCCACAAATTATTAAAAACTCATCATTGCTTGTAAGATTATCTGCAACTCTATCTTCTTTAAGCTCATCTAACTTCTCTGAAAATGCAGAAACAATAACAGAAGTAGAAAAAGAGATAATTACAATACCCATAACAACAATAATAAAAGATACTATCTTTCCAGCACCAGTTGCTGGAGATATATCTCCATACCCAACTGTAGTAATTGTAATAAACGACCAATATAGAGCATCAAAAAGTGAATTTATATTGCTATTTTGTTTCTCTTCTAATATATAAATTGCAAGCCCGCCAACAAATACTACAAATATTAATAATACTACTAAAGTTAATAGCTCAAATTTTCTATTAGCTAAAACCTCTAAAAAGTTATATATACTTTTTGAATGTTTTAAAAGTTTTAAAAATCTAAATAGAACAAATACCTTTAAAAATCTAAACTCTCTATATGCTGGAAGTATGGCTAATAAATCAATAATAGCTGGTGGAGTTACAATATAAGAGAGCTTTTTTAAAATAGATCTATTTACTACTTTAAAATAGTCAGCTTTTGTATTTAAAAAAGTTGCTCTATTATACTCAGCTAAAACATCTAAATGTATATCGTTAAAGAGCCATAAATTTATTAAATATTCAATTAAAAAGAAAAACGAGGTAATATATATAGCATAAAAATCTAATATTGGTCCAATTGTTGGGTGCTTTACCTCGTACATAAATATAGCAACTGAACTAATTATTAAAAATATTAAAAAGTAATCAATATACTGCTTTATCTTATTTTTTGGGTTTCTTAGAGTATCTCTAACTTTTGCTTTTAAAGATGTATATTTTTGAGAATGTGCTAAAAATAGAAAAAATCTAACAATTAAAGGAAGAGAACCTTTAAATTTTTTTGGCATTAAGAGAGCCTTTGTTTTAAAAGCTCGTTTACTTTTTGTGGATTTGCACTTCCACGACTTGCTTTCATAACTTGCCCTACAAAAAAGCCAAAAAGCTTCTCTTTACCAGCTTTATACTCTGCTACTTTATCTTCGTTATTTGCTAATATCTCATCAATAATTGCCAAAATTGCACCATCATCACTAACTTGTTTTAGACCTAGCTTTTCTATAATTGCATCTATATCTCTATCTTCATTTTCCATTAAATAATCTAACACATCTTTAGCACCCTTGCCAGAAATTGTGCCATCTTCTATTTTTTTAACCAAAGTTGCTAAAGTTTTTGCACTAACTGGGCTTTTTGTTATATCTAAAGAGGCTTT
Organism: uncultured Nitratifractor sp.; assembly: GCA_964500335.1. Lineage (GTDB taxonomy): Bacteria > Campylobacterota > Campylobacteria > Campylobacterales > Sulfurovaceae > JAADEQ01. The sequence goes on along the minus strand of CAZCOI010000216.1, from coordinate 1,149 downwards.
ATTAAGTCTTCCTAAAAGCTCACTAGTTAGCCAAGTAACGGCATTTTTAGGCTCTATGCCCTCTTTTAGCATATCTTCAAAATAGTATGCAAGCTCTTTTTGCGCCGCAATTACATTTGCATCATACTCTTTAATTTTAAGTTCATTTATATATCTATCAATTTTTTCTTGTGGAAGTTCTGGAATCTCTTTAGCCTTTTTAATCATCTCTTGCGTAACAATTACAGGGCGTAAATCTGGGTCTGGAAAATAGCGGTAATCTGCCGCCTCTTCTTTACCGCGCATAGATTTAGTCTCGCCTTTATTTACATCAAAAAGTCTAGTCTCTTGCCAAATCTCTTGCTCATAAACTCCATCTTCGTATGCCTCTATATGGCGCTCTACCTCATACTCTATTGCTTGGCTAATAAATTTAAATGAGTTTAAATTTTTAATCTCTACTCTTGTTCCAAACTCTTTTTGCCCTTTTGGACGAACAGATACATTAACATCGCATCTAAAAGAGCCCTCTTGCATATTTGCATCGCTTATATCTAAATATCTAACAAGTGTATGTAGCTTTTTTAAATAATCTATAGCTTCATTTGCGCTTCGCATATCAGGACCGCTTACAATCTCTAGTAGCGGTGTTCCAGCGCGATTTAAATCTACTTTAGATATATTTCCTTCATGCATACTTTTGCCCGCATCTGCTTCTAAATGCGCTTGAGTAATTGTTACTTTTTTTGGATTTTTATCATCGCCAATTATTGTTAAATATCCATTTTTTACAACTGCTTTATATAATTGCGTTATCTGATACGCCATAGGGCTATCTGGATAAAAATAACTCTTTCTATCGAAAAATGAAGTTTCATTAACATTAGCATTAACTGCATATCCAAACTTCATTGCTTTTATAACCGCTTCTTTATTAACTACTGGCAAAGCACCCGGAAGCGCCAAACAGGTAGGACAAGTATTGCTGTTTTGATGCTCGGCAAAACTTGTAGGACAAGAACAAAATAACTTAGTTTTAGTATTTAGCTGAACATGAACCTCTAAACCAATTACAACTTCAAACATATATATTCCTTAAGTTCTAAAAAATTAAAGATATTATATCTTTTTGCCAATTAAATGTTGGTTATTGGTTTATTAGTTATTTGT
>CAZCOI010000215.1:0-1599 GCA_964500335.1 uncultured Nitratifractor sp. | reverse complement strand
TTACCCTTGCAGAAGCCACGATAGAGAGCTTTTGCTATTTGATGAAAGCAGAGGGTGGAATATAGATGCAAATGCAAACAAAGAGCCTTTTGAAGCTGTTAAAGATAGTGCAATTGTAAAATTTAGCTTTCCACGCCAAAGGCGAAAACCTCACCGTGCTCTAAGTGATTTTTTTAGAAGCGATAGAGATGATGTAATCGCTCTAACTTGCGTAAGTGCGGGGCCAAAATTTTCGCAATATGAAAAAGAGCTTTATGATGATGGAAAATATTTAGAGTACAACTTGGTGCACGGCTTTTCGGTTGAGCTAGCAGAAGCTTTGGCAGAGATGACGCACAAACAAATTAGAATGGATTTAAATATTTTAGCCGAAGATGAAAAACCAACTCTAAAAGATGTTAGAATGCGCAGATATAGAGGTGCGAGATATTCGTTTGGTTATCCGGCATGTCCGGATTTAGAGCAAAACAGAGAGCTTTTTAAACTACTTAAACCAGAAGAGTTTGGTATAGAACTTAGCGAAACCTACCAAATGCACCCAGAACAAACAACCTCGGCTCTTGTAGTGCACCATAGCGAAGCTACATATTATGGAGTTTAGGTTTTAAAAGATTAAAGAGAAGAATCTATAGTTACTTATTGATAGTTTAAACTATAGATTCCTTGCAAGCTAGTAATATCAGCTTACAAATATATATTAATGTAAGTAACTATTAACTAATACACCAATAACTAATAACCAATATACCAATAACCAACAAAAAGCCAAAAGCTTAAAGCTTAAAGCTTATAGCCGAATCAAAAAAGCAAAAAACATAAAGCTTAAAGCTAAATAAGAAACTAAAAACTAATCTCTTTTAAAACTTCTAAAAATAAAAATAATTATAACAATTTCGGTTATTATCAGCAAAAAGTGCATATAATAGACTTTTTGAGCGTTTGCAGTAATTCCAAAGCCATATTCCAAAGCTTTATAAAATAAAAAGCTAATAAGCATTCCAGCTAAATTGCCAACCTGTTTTGCCATATCTACTTTTGAAAGGAGTCTATCTTTTTTTAAAATTAGCGTTTCGGCGCGAACCAAATAAGAGCCGAAAATAAAAGTTAATTGATACCCGCTATAAACTAAAAGCGCAGTCATATATCCGTAAGGTCTAAATAAATAAAAAGCCACAACAAATAATATTACAAACTCTACAAGCAAAGAGATTTTAAAAAAGTAATTTATGTTTAAAATTTTTTCGTAATATTTGGCAACAATTATCATACCAAGCGCAAGAACTACCCCGCCAATCGAGTAAATAGAAGGCTTTAGCGGCGCATAAATAGTAAATATACTACCCATAGATAGCCCCAAGAAAAAAGAGTTAAAAAATTTATATTTTATAAACTCTTTTGGAGCTATTTTTAAATTAGAATTTTGCATTTAATCCTACATAAACGGCGCGACCGCTTGTCGCGTAACCTGATACATTTTGATATTTTTTATCGGTTATATTATTTATTTTAAGATATGCATTTATATTGTTATTTATTTGATAATCAACTGATAAGTTTGCAATTAAAACATTACCAGTGTTTGCTTTTATATTATGTGTA
>CAZCOI010000214.1:0-18233 GCA_964500335.1 uncultured Nitratifractor sp. | reverse complement strand
CTTTACCCAATCATAAAGGACAATTTTTTTATCATCTAAAAGCTGGTACAAATCTTTATCCGATGATACCATCTTGCCATAAATTCCTTGCTCTTTTGCAATGCGCATAAGCGTAGCCATAACATCATCTGCCTCATATCCAGCTTTGCTAAGAGTCTTAAAGCCCATCTTCTCTATCCACTCTATTGCAATGCTAAGCTGAGCTACCAAATCTTCTGGTGGGGCTGGGCGATTTGCCTTATACTCTGGATATATCTTTTTTCTAAAGCCCTCCTCTTTGCTATCGAGCGCAAATACAATATAATCGGTCATATGCGAATTTTGAAGCTGATGAATAAAATTGATAAACCCTGTTAATAAGCCTGTTGGAAAGCCATCTTTGCTCTTAAGCGGTGGGAGTGCAAAATATGCTCTAAAAAAGAAAGCAAATGTATCTATTACGGTTATTGTTTTCATATTAAACCTATATTTTTTAAATAATTATACTTAAAAAGTAAGTAGTTTTAGCTGTAAGATTTTTATTTTAAAACTATTTAATAAAAAGTAATTTTATCTTTATTTAACAAATATATTGTAATATTACACTTATAAAATTTTATAAAAAGGATAAAAAATGGCAATAAATGCAAAAGCAATGGCTAAATTTTGCAGACCTTTTAGAATTATTTTAGGAAGTGCTTTAATTGGATATGGTTACTATTCTGGCAATAGTTGGTTTTATTTAGGAGTAATTCCTCTAATTGCTGGTATTGTAGGATTTTGTCCTGCTTGTGCAATAACTGGTCAATGTACAATTTTAGGGAAGGATAAATAGTTGCAAGTTATAAAAACAATTTTTTTATGGACTTTTGCAACACTACTTTTATTACAATTTATCAAAATTGAGGTTCCACCTCCTCCAAAGGCTCTACCTCAAGATGAGATTAAAGCTCCTAAAGAGATTTTATCTCTTTTAAAAAGAAGCTGTTATGATTGCCACTCAAACAGTACCAATTATCCTTGGTATGGATATATAGCTCCAATCTCGTGGCAAGTTGATTCTAATATAAAAAATGGCAGAGAGTGGTTAAACTTTTCTATTTGGTCAAAATATGATAAAAAGAAAAAAGAAAAAATCTTTAAAGGCATAGTAGATGCTTTAAAGATAAAAATGCCTCCAGCAGAGTATTTATTAATTCATAAAGAGGCTAGATTAACACCTAAAGAGCGTAAAATGCTACAAGATTGGGCACAAAAAAATATAAAAGAGGATAAATAGGAGTAATTTTATCCTATTTAATCTATTTTATGATATAATGGCTATGCAAAATTAAATTAAAGGAATGAAAATGCCAACAATTAATAGATATACTGATATATCTCAAATCGATAGAGAAGCAAAAAAAGATTATATAGATAGACACTCTCCATTTATTCATTGCGAAAAAACAGCAAAAGCTGGAGAGCCATTTGAAGTTACTGTAAAAATGGGAAATGAATATACTCATCCAGATGATTTTGACCACTATATTGAGTCGGTTACTCTATATAACGGTGATACACTATTAGCAAGAGCTACATATGTACCAGGAACTTTAGGTAATACAAAAGCTCATAACACTACAACTTTTACAATTATCCCTACTGGAAAAAAACTTAAGCTTGTAGCTCAAGCATATTGTACAAAACATGGCATCTGGGAAGGTGAAGAGGTAGAAGTAGAAGTAGTAGAGTAATCTACTACTTTAATTATTGAATCTCTTTAGATAAAACTTCTTCTTTTATATCACTACCAAATACTGAGATTTTTTTAGCTATTCTAATATTTTTTACTTTATCATACCCACAAGCTGTTCCGCATTTAACAACACCTATTAGATAGTAACTTCCACTTGGTACATTTAAAAACTCAAAATTTCCATTGCTATCAGATGTAGTAAATTTTAAATAGTTAAATAGTCTTGGATCAACTTTTGACATTTTCGCACCACCTAAGTAGCTCTCATTAAACCATTGAGTAGAATAGCTTGTAACTGGATTTAGATATAATCTTGTATTTTTACCATATACCCTATTCCCTCCAGCTGTAGTTATAAAAATTTTACCTTTTACTGTTGCTGAGCCTGTTGTTGCTAAACTTTTATATTCATTCTCTGGAAATGGGATTCTTTGTACTACTGTTTTCTCTTGTGTTTTAACTTCTCCTTTGTTTGCTGGAGTAAATACACCTTCTGTTGTAATAGTCTCGTTTACGCTTTGGGCACTTTGAGTAACCTGTATAGATTCTTGAGAATTAGCACTTGTACCTAAATTTGAACTGCTATAGCTTGGAAGCATAGGTTGAGTATATATGTTACATCCGCTTATTAAAAATGCAACTCCTATTAAAAAAGAAATTTTTTTAAATATATTCATAATTAATCTCCATATTTTATTTTATAAAAAAGTAACACAAATGGATACTCATAATAAAATTATACACTTATTATATTAAATTAATAAAAATTATTTTCCTAAACAGAATTCACCAAACATCTTATCTAAGAGCTCTTCATGAGTATATGGTTTTGTTATTTCATTTAATGCTTCTATTGCACCATTTATATGATAACTAAAAAACTCTAACTCTAAATTATCAAGAGGCATAATTGCACTATTTATCTCATATAAAGCTTTTTTAACAGAATCAATTTGTCTATTAGATATTAACATCAACTCATCACTACTTGAAAAACTATTTAATATCTCTTCAATCTTTTCTATTAAACTCTCAACAGACTCTTTTGCACTAATTTTAACTATATCAAAATCTTTAAATATCTCTATATTTATCTTTTTTTCTAAATCTATTTTATTCAATACAACAATAACTTTACTATCTTTTATATCTTTAATTAAATGTAATACTTTTTCATCTTCGCTATCAAACTCTTTTGATAAATCAAATACTGCAATAACAATATCAGAGCTATTTAACCACTTTAAGGAGCGTTCAACTCCTAGCTTTTCAATACTATCTTTTGCATCTCTAATACCTGCTGTATCAGCAACTCTTACTAAATGTGTGCCAATTTTTATAACCTCTTCTATGCTATCTCTTGTAGTTCCTGCAATATCACTAACAATTGCTCTTTCATAATTTAACATCTTATTTAAAATAGAACTTTTACCAACATTTGGCTTACCAACAATAGATAAAACAAAGCCTTCAATAATACCTTTTCTTCTAAGGCTAGATTTTACAATTTGCTCTAAATCTTTTTTTACTTTTAATAGAGAGGTTTTTAGTTTATCTAATGTATTATTAGGAATATCCTCTTCAGCATAATCTATCATAACTTCAGAATATGCGAGTAAAGATAATAAAGAGTCTCTTGTTGAATCTATAAACTCTTTTAACTCCCCTTTTAATTGTCTTGCTAAAACTTTTGCACCATCTACACTTTTTGTTTCAATCATCTTTGCTATAGCTTCAGCTTTGCTTAAATCGATTTTGCCATTTAAAAATGCTCTTTGAGTAAATTCACCAGGCTTTGCAAGCACAGCGCCAAAGCCAATTATACTATCAAGTATCTCTTGAGCAATTACACTTCCACCATGACACTGAAACTCTACAATATCTTCTCCTGTAAAGCTATTTGGTGCTTTAAAATAAATTACTATAGCTTGATCGATTAATTCATCATTATTATTATATAAATAAGTTAGAGTTGCTTCTCTTGGATTAAAGTTGCTCTTATGAGTAATCTTTTTAGCAATATTTAGGGCATCTTTTCCGCTAACCCTAATTATTGCGATAGAACCTACTCCACTAGCAGTAGCAATAGCAGTAATTGTACTAGACATTATCTTTTATTAAACTCATTAATTATAATATATCTACCACCACTTTTTGACTTTTTAATTGCAACATATTTATTTGGGAAAGTATCTCTTAAATGCTCCAAAGCAATTTGAACTAAAATACCATCAAGCTCTTTAGTTCTACCCCAACCTTCATTTTGAACATGCTCAACAACAGATTGAAGTTGATGTTTAATCATATCTTGTTGAGATGCTAAAAATTGCGCAATTTCAAGCTTTAGATATAGACCATACTTACTATTTATCCAGTTAAAAAGTAGATATGATAGTGCATTATATCTATACCCCTCTTTCCCAATTAAAAGTGCCGCATCTTCACCATCTATAAATACAAATGCAGTATTATCTTCTATATCAACTTCTATTGTATCTAAATTAAAACAGCTAAATTTAAATAATCTTTTTATTTCTTCTTCTAAAGTTTTAGCATCTATACTCTCATACTCATTTGTAATAAAATCTTTACTACTCTTCTTCCCATAAAAAGAGTCAAAAATCTCTACTTCATCAGTAGTTACAACACTCTTTTTATCTATAGTTTCTTTATTAAGAGTCTCTTTAGGTTGGATATTATCATCTATTTTTGAGCTCTCTTTTATAATATCTTCTTTTTTCTCTTTTTTTTCATCTACAGCTACTACAATTATTGCTTTTTTAGAAAATAGACCCAAAAAACCTTTAGATGGATATTGAACAATCTCATACTCTAATTTATCAATTGGTATATTTAACTCATTAACAGCTAAGGAGCAAGCCTCCTCTAATGTATTTGCTTCATATCTCTTTATCATTTTACGACTCCGAGCTCTTTTTTGAATTTTTTAATTTTGCTTTATATTTTTCATATGCATTATTAATATAGTATTGCTGAGCAATTGTTAAAATATTATTGACTAACCAATATAAGACTAACCCTGATGGGAATGTTAAGAAGAAGAATGTCATAATTACCGGTAACCACTGGAATATCTTCTTTTGCATAGGGTCAGTCATAGTATTTGGTGTAATTTTTTGCTGAACATACATTGTAACACCCATTAGAATTGGTAATACAAAATATGGGTCTTGACGAGAAAGGTCACTAATCCATAAAATCCAAGGCGCTCCTTGAAGTTCATCAGCATTTAAAAGTACACGATATAGAGCAAAAAAGATTGGAATTTGTAAAAGCATAGGCAAACAACCACCCATTGGATTAGCACCATGCTTTTTATATAGTGCCATCATTTGCTGATTCATCTTAGCAGGGTCTTTTCCATATTTTTCTTTAATCTCTTGCATTTTAGGTGCTAAATCTTTTAGCTTTTGCATAGACATAAGACCTTTATAAGATAGAGGGAATAGCACAATTTTAACTAATATTGTAAATAGTACAATTGCCCAACCCCAATTGCCAATAAAGTTATATATACTTAACATAACTTTAAAGAAAGGTTTTGCTAAGAATGTAAACCAGCCAAACTCAATAACATCTACAAGTTTTTTATCTATTGCTATAAAGTGTTTCCACTCTTTTGGACCAATATATCCTTGAAGCTCAATAGAACCATTTGCAAGAATAAATGCAACAGGCTCATCCTCATATCCACTTATTCCTGATTTTGCTACTGTGGTATTAAATGTACCACTCTTTTTAAATAGAAGTGTTGCATAATATCTATCTGTAGCAGAGACTATTACAGCATTATTAAATGTTACTGCCTCTTTAACATCACCTTTTTCATATGTAGTAACTATTCCATTAGCATCTCTAACTACAACTCCTCTTACTACTAAATACATACTTTTATCCACAGTAGGTCTAAAACCTGGCGTGATAAAATAAGTTAAATCTTTTGGAGCTTCTACTTTAATATCGTAATGTCCATCAGGATAGAACTTAATAACTTTTTTAATCTCTTTGCCATCTAAATTTTGTGTTAAGATTAACTCTTTTGGCTCATTTGTAGCATCTAAATTATTAATATCACTTTTATAGTTAGTTGTAAATGCCAAACTATTAGTTTTAGAATCTTTAAATCTAATCTCAAGTGGTTTAATAGTATTTGGATTTACTAAATCAAGTGGTTTTCCATCCTCTGTTTTATACTTCTTCTCTTTTAAGATGACTGAACTAATTCTTCCTAAACTATCAATACTTAAATTGTACTTTTTTGTAGAAACCTTAACAATTATCTTGCTATTATCTTGAGTTGATATACTATTTGATACTTGAGTATTTGTATTTGATATAGTTTTGACATTTGGTGCTGAAGGAGCATCTTTTTTTACAATATTCTCTTTTGTAGTACTGCTATTTGTCTCTAAGTTATTACTACTTTTTTGAGGGACCAAATAGCCATACATCGTTAAAACTAAAAATGACAAAACCAATGCAATAAGCAACCTTTTATTCATATCCGACTTTTCCAAATCCATAACCTTTTAATTTGTATTTAAAGCCGTATTATACCTAAATGTGCCTAAATGTGGAATACAATTATAATAAATTAACAATTAATTAATAAATAATTTTAACTTTGTGTAGATTTTTTTAAATACTCTATTTACATTATGATAATTACTATCTAAAATTGGTGATTTTGCTACAAAAATATATTTACCACTCTTAAGTGAGCTACTATAAGTTATAAAGTGGGCTTTAAGTAATCGTCTAGCACGATTTCTTAATACTGCCTTTCCTACTTTTTTGCTAGCTATAAAGGCTACCTCTTTTGTTTTTGCCTCTTTATAAAAGAGGACAAAACATTTTGTATGCCAAGTATGCGTAGGTTTTGAGTAGATTTTATTAAACTCTTTAGATGAGTTTAATCTACTAAACTCCTTTATACTGCTAATCTTTTTCTACCTTTAGCGCGTCTTGCATTAATTACTTTTCTACCATTTTTTGTCTTCATTCTTACTCTAAAACCGTGTGTTCTCTTACGAGGTGTATTGTGTGGCTGATATGTTCTTTTCATACTAACTCATCCTTCAAAAAATTAAATTTTAATGCTACTTTGCAAATTTGTGTGGAATATTACCTAAAATAGCATTAATTTAAACTTACTTTGCTATTTACTATTCACCATTCCAAGCAATTGTAGGTTTACCATTTTCATCAAATACAACTGCTGGCATACCCATAATATTAAATCCTGCATCTACATAGTGTATCTCTCCTGTAACTGCACTACTTAAATCACTAAGCAGATACATTCCACTATTTCCAACCTCATTTATTGTTACATTCTTTTTTAAAGGAGCATGAGCGCTATTCCATTTTAACATAAAGCTAAAATCTCCAATACCAGCAGCAGCTAATGTTTTAATTGGTCCTGCACTTATTGCATTTACTCTAATGCCATCTTTTCCTAAATCTTCTGCTAAATATTTTACACTCATCTCTAAAGCGGCTTTTGCAATACCCATTAAATTATAATTTGGAATATATTTTACTCCCCCATAATAGCTAAGTGTTACAATTGATGAATTATTTGATAATATAGGTTTTAACTTTTGAGTAACCTCTATTAAAGAGTAAACTGAAATCTCCATTGCAATATTAAATGCATCTTTACTTATATCTACAAATCTTCCGCTAAGCCCCTCTTTTGGAGCAAAAGCAATTGAATGCACAATAAAATCTATCTCACCAAAATCCTCTTTTAAAGATTCTTTTAAAGCCTCTATCTCTTCTGGCTTTGTAACATCACAAGGATATAATCTATTTTCACAACCTAACTCTTTTGCAATAGGTTCTAACTTTTTTTGAAACTTATCATTTAAATATGTAATTGCTAGCTCTGCACCTTGCTCATAACAAGCCTTTGCAATACCATATGCTATAGATTTTTTATTAGCAATTCCTAATACAACCCCTTTTTTTCCTTTCATCAACATACAAAATCCTTAAATTTTTTAGATATTTTAGCACAAAATTGATATTATTTAGATATTTTTTTCAAAAGGTTTAACATGGAAGATGTAATTATTATATCAACTGGAGGTACTTTTAACAAAATATATAATAAGTTTACCGGAAATTTAGATATAGATTCTACTAATAGTTCAATAAAAACTATTATGAAATATTGGCTATGCAAATATAAATTTATAAATATAATAAATAAAGATTCTCTTGATTTTACTACTGAAGATAGAGAGTTACTATTAAACACAATTAAAAAGCTAAATTATAAAAAAATTGTAATTATTCATGGTACAGATACTATAGATATAACAGCAAAATATTTAGATAAAGCAAATTTAGACAAAGTTATTGTATTAACTGGCGCGATGGTTCCTTTTTCTATTAATAGTATAGAAGCTACAGCAAACTTAGCCTACTCTTTAGGATATATACAAAACTTACAAAAAGGAGTCTATATAGCATTAAATGGTATTAGCGATACTTTTGATAAAGTTTTTAAAAATAGAGAACTTGGTAAATTTGAGTTAATATAACTCTTTTAAAAGATATGGAATTGGTTGTTTACCAAAATATCCTTTTTGATACATCCATCTATATATTTTTGCAACTATTGGACCTGCTGTACTTCCTCCATGGCCTCCATGTTCAACCAATACAGTTACTACATATTTTGGGTCTTTATAAGGAGCATAAGTAGTAAGCCAAGCATGAGAGCGTTTAAAATATTCTAAATCTTCCTCTTTTGCTCTTTTTTTAACATCTTGTGCTATTGAGGTAACCTGAGCTGTTCCTGTTTTTCCAGCTACAGTTATTGGCAAATCATGCAATGCTCTAAAAGCGGTTCCTCTTCTACTATTTGCCACATCATACATACCATCTCTAATAATTGAGAAAATAGTATCATTAAATTGTATTTTTTTAGATTTTTCAATATATGGAGTTTTATCTATTAAAGTTGCAAAGTGTGGAGTTACTAAATATCCAGTTGCTAAAAATGCTGTATATCTTGCTAATTGCATTACACTTACATTTGTATATCCTTGCCCAATTGCCGCAATTACAGTTTCGCCTTTATACCAACTTTGTTTATATCTTTTTCTTTTCCACTCTTTATTTGGAACAACTCCTTTATATTCTCTTGGTAAATCTACCCCTGTTTTTACTCCTAGACCAATTAAGTTTAAATCTTTTGATAGTTTATCAATTCCAATATGCAAAGCTTTATTATAGTAAAAAACATCACAACTCTCTCTAATAGATTTTCTTAAATCAACACTTCCATGCCCCCAGCGAGACCAGCATCTAAATTTATGTTTACTTTTCCCTATTCTTATAAAACCTCTACAATACTCTGGTTGCAATATAAAATTGCCAGCCTCTTTTGATGTTGCTAAAGCTACACCCATTTTTATTGTAGAACCTGGCGGATATAGAGCATGAACTAGTTTATTTGTAAAAGGGTGTTCCAAATTGCTTTGAATCTTTTTCCACTCTTTATGACTAATTCCATCTACAAATAGATTTGGGTCATAACTTGGTGTACTAACAGCGGCCAAAATCTCACCTGAAGTTTTCATTACAATAACAACTGCCGCTTTATCCTCTAAAATATCAAAAATAAATTGTTGTAAATCTACATCAATACTTAAAATAACATCTCTATTACCTTTTGGAGCTTTATACTCAAGCTCTTCAAGCTCTTTATTATACGCATTTACTTTAACTACTCTATATCCTAACTCTCCTTGTAAAACTTTATTATAATATTTTTCCAATCCAGCTTTTCCAATTTTGCCAACCTCTTTTACAACTTTATCTTTACTAACCTCTTTTTTATTAGCTTTTCCAATATAACCAATTATATGTGCTGTATATTTGCCATATGGATATACTCTTTTAGTGGCCGCTTCTACTTTTATATTAGGATCTATACTAAGTTCTGGATATACATTTATCATATCATAATATGGAATAAAATCTATTACTTTTATATATTTATGGTTATAAGCAGAATTTTTCTTTTTATAAACCTTTTTTAAAAGTTTTATATCAAGATTTTTAAATGAGTTACCAATTAAATCTATTGTTTTATTAAAATCACTAGAATCCATTTTAAGATGGGGTTTAATAGAAAGAGAAAAACCAATTGTATTACTTGCTAAAACCTTTCCATTTCTATCAAATATTTCACCTCTTGTTGGCTTAATACTACTCTTTTGCTCAACATTCTCTTTTGCAAGGCGCTCATAATAGTAGTTAGATTTTATACTAATATCATAAAGTCTAATAACTAACATTATCCATATTGCTATCATTAATATTAATATAAATTTATACTTCATACCAATACCGCCGCAATAATATCATATACAATAGAAAAAATTATAAATGAGTCATAATTTACACTACTTTGACTATTTACAAAATCGTATCCATACAATAGAACAAAATATATTATATTTATAGATATAACAGTTACAATTTTAACACAAACAGGACATAACTTTAAAAAAGATAACTTAGGTTTAACTATAAATATAAATAGTACAACAGAGATTGGAATTAATAGTAGTGGCAAAGATAAATTTATCTCTAAATTTATCATATATAAAAGAGTTAATGCTATTTGCCAATATCTATCTTTTTGTATTCCTAAAACTAGCATTAAGCCTGCAAAACCAATAAATAGAGGCATTGTTACATAAATAGATATAAGCATAGGATATATTATTACTGTTAAAAGCCAAAGCAAAAATATTAATATATCTATTACTTTATCTTTCATAAATATCCTAAACTTTATATATTAAAGATATCTCATTACAAACAGGAAAATGAATACAATTTACACAATCTAACCAAATTTTATGATCTGGAATATCCTCTTTATCAATCTCTTTAAAGCCTAATTTTTTGAAAAAGTCTGCAATATAAGTTAAGACTAAAATCTCTTTAACATCTAACTCTTTGGCCTCATTTATACAATATTTTACAATCTCTTTTCCTATACCTAAACCTCTAGCTCTCTCATCTACAATAAGGCTTCTAATCTCTGCTAATTTTGTAGAGTGTATATGCAAAGCTCCATAACCTACAAGCAAATTATCATGATATGCTAATATATAGCTTCTTATATTTGTTGCAACCTCATCATCACTTCTTTTTAAAATAATACCCTTTTTAACCTCATCTTTAACAAGAGCTTGCATAGATTTAACATCACTAAGTTTTGCTTTTTTTAATTTAATCAAACTACTCTCCAAATATATAGCTTAAAATCTTTTTATGCACCAAATTAGCACCACTTTTTTTTAAATTTGAAATTATTATAGAGTCTGGATAATCTCTTTTTAATTTAGATAACTCTTTTTGTTTAAGTTTATCACCTTTTGTAAATATTGTTAAAACTATTTGGTCATCTCTTTTTATCTTTTTTAAATACTCTTGAACTCCATTATCAATTGCCGTATTTGGGTGTCTTGCATCTCTTAAATGAACAAAAATTCTAATTGCTACTCTTTTTTTTATATACTCTTGCAGATTTTTTTGCCATATCTCTTTTGTACTTTTTGAAACTTTAGCATACCCAAAACCTGGCAAATCTACAAAATATAGAGGATATTTGTTATCTTTATATAGATACTCTATATCAAAAAAATTAATTAGCTGTGTTTTGCCAGGCGTTGCAGAGCTTTTTGCTAAATTTTTTCTATTTGTTAGCAAATTGATTGTAGAGCTTTTTCCTACATTTGAGCGCCCCATAAATACAACTTCGCTTCTACTCTCATCTACACTATCTTTAATACTTTGAGCAGATTTAACAAACTCTGCTTTTACAACTCTTGGTATCTCTTTTAAACTCCCCACTACTTATTACTCTTTACTTTAAATATAAATTTAACAGGCTTTTTACTCTTACTATTTGCATAAGATGTACCTTTTTTATTATCAACAATAACTTCATCACCAAAAACTTTTCTCTTATTTTTTCTATCTTCTATAATTACCTTACCAACTAAAATATATTTATCCTCTTTTGGAAGATAAGTTAAAGTATCACAAGTTCCATTAATATCTTTTTTTGGATTTACAATCTCAAAATATACATCTCCTATTGCTTTATACTTTTTAGCCTCACTATCTTTATCTAAAAATACAATAAGCTTATTGCTATTAATTAGATTTTTTTTCTCTTTTGCTACAACATGACCAGAAAATGTTGCTTTACTATCACCATCTTTATAGAAAAAATCATCAGATGTAATCTCTAAATTACTCGCGCTTACAAAAATTGTAGATATTAATACTAGTTGTAAAAATTTCATAATTAACTCTCCTTATAGTTTCGAAATATTATACCTAAATTATCTATTTTTCAAAATAAATACAGCCTTTACATCTTTAGCTTTTGTCTCTTTTTTTGTAGAAAAGTACTCCATATTAACTCCATTAACCATATCATACTCTTTTGATATTTTAAATCTCTCTGGTGTTTTAATAACTTTTGTAATTGTATTATATATTGCTCTTTGAGAAAAGTACTTTTTACCATCAGGTTTAACCATCTTTACATTCTCTATAAATTCAATATTATTATCTTTAGCAATAGAGTATTTTGAAGTTAAACTTTTTATCTCATTAGTTACAATCTTTGGTTTTTTAAGATACCAAATCTCTCCAAACTCCTCTGCATGTGGAGAGTTTAATACAAACTCTACATCAGTTGCATTAATATCATATTCTGTAAAATCTTTTATCTCTCTGCTTTTTTGAGAGCTAATAACTCTATCACTCTTTTCAAAATCGCTAATTTTAAAAAATTGTGGCAATAAAGCTAAAATTATTACAAAAACAATTAAAATAATCTCTAATCTACGCCCCATAAATTAAGTAGCTCCTTAAATTTATTCTCTTTTTGCAAGATATACTCTATCATCTCTCTAACTGCACCCTCTCCACCTCTTTTAGTAAGATGTATATTAACATAATTTTTTATATAGTTGCTACAATCTTGAGGTGCAAATGATATTTTTGCCCTTTTTAACATAGATAAATCATTTAAATCATCACCAATTGCCGCAACATTTTCCCAAGTTAAATTACTACTTTTTAAAATCTCTTCAACTTTAGAGGCTTTATCTTTAATGCCTTGATATAAAAACTCAACACCAAGCTCTTTTGCTCTTCTTTTTACAATTTCAGACTCCCTGCCAGTAACTATTGCAACCTTACCGCCAAGTCTAATCCAGCTAGCAATTGCTAAACCATCTTTTACACAAAAGCTCTTTAGCTCATCTCCACTGCTACTATATGTAATTTTTCCATTAGTTAATGTACCATCAACATCAAGTAGCAAAAGCTTAATACTCACAATACCCCTTTTGTACTTGGTATTTCAACTCTATCATTTTTAGTTAATGCTCTTCTCAAAGCTACTGCAAAAGCTTTAAAAACAGCTTCTGCTATATGGTGAGAGTTTACACCACGATTGTAGATTAAATGTAGATTTATAGGCATATTAAATGCAATCGATTTAAAAAACTCTTCAACTAACTCTAAATCAAAATTTCCAACACTTGGCTGTTTAAAAGGAATATCATAAACTAAATATGCCCTATTGCTTAAATCTATATCGCAAGTTACACTTGCTTCATCCATCACTACAGTTGCATTACCAAACCTCTCAATTCCTTTAGCAGGGTATATAAGCTCTCCTAAAAGCTGGCCTAAAACAATACCAACATCTTCAACACTATGATGTGCATCTATATGTAAATCACCTTTACACTCTATATTTAAATCTATTAAAGAGTGTCTTGCAAAACTATCTAACATATGGTCAAAAAAGCCAACCCCTGTATTTA
Source organism: uncultured Nitratifractor sp. (assembly GCA_964500335.1). GTDB lineage: Bacteria > Campylobacterota > Campylobacteria > Campylobacterales > Sulfurovaceae > JAADEQ01. The sequence continues at coordinate 4,613 of CAZCOI010000214.1, read as the reverse complement.
TATTTGCTTCACCCTTGCCATATATATTGCAAGAGACTATAATATCTGTCTCTTTAGTTACTCTGCTTTTTGTTTGCATATTATCTCCTAATCCCTAATTACAAATCCACCATCTATATTATTGTCTCTAATGAAATCAAGTGCCTCTTCTTTTGAGCCAAATCCCATAACATGAACTCTATTTAATATTCTACCATCTTTATCTTTACCAACTTTAATAACTACCCTTTTTGTACTATCAACAAGTGCAAGATATTTAGCTTTTGTAGATTTTGCACCCTCTTTTCTTACAAATGCACCAACTTGAACACCAAAATCTGTTAGCTTAATTTTAGGAGCACTCTTCCCAGCTTGAGGCTTATAAATTTTACCAGCAAATCCAACAACTTCAATTTTTACATTACAAGTACCTCTCTTATCTATCCCAATCTCTTTACCAACAGCATAAGAGCAATCAACAACTCTACCTGCTACAAAAGGACCTCTATCGTTTATTCTTGCTATTGTGCTTTTGCCATTATCTAAGTTTGTAATCTTAACCATTGTATCCATTGGCCAAGTTTTATGAGCAACTGTTTTATCATACATATTATACATTTCACCATTACTTGTTTGTAACCCATGAAAATTTGGACCATACCAGCTAGCAACACCAACCATACTATCGCCAATACCAACATATGTTGGGTGATACACTCTTCCTTTAACAACATATGTTTTCATTGTAGCTTTATGTCTAGCTTCGCTTGTATAACCACCATTATGATTTTTTATAATACTATTTCCACTTCTAATTGTTCTATCTGCTTCAATATCCTCGCCTTCAATATAATATATTTGATTTCTATGAGAAAATGGATTTAAATTACTTATACTACATCCACTTAAAAAGAGAGCTAATATTAATAAAAATAGGCTTTTAAAATACATTAGGCTTTCCTTAATATTAATTAATTTTAATTATTATGACCTATTATGCCTTTAAAAAGCCTTGTAGAGTTCTCAAAAAATCGATTTTCTAGCTCATTTGTATCGATATTTAAAATTTCTGAAATCTTATTTAGAACATATCTAGTATATGCTGGTTCATTTCTTTTACCTCTAAATGGCTCAGGAGTAAGATATGGACCATCAGTCTCTAGTAAAATTTTATCTTGTGGAATATTAGGAAGAACCTCAACTAATTTTTTGGCATTTTTAAAAGTAATTACTCCTCCTATTCCAAAATAAAAGCCATAATCACTTAACTCTAAAAGCTCCCTATTTGCATTGTAACAGTGCAATACTCCTCCATATTTAGAGTAATCTTTAAGAATCTCTTTAGAGTCTAAACTAGCCTCCCTAATATGTACAATTAAAGGCTTTTTATATCTATTTGCTAAATTAATCTGGTCAATAAATATCTCTTTTTGAAGATTTTTAATCTTATTTTTTTCATCTATATCTTTTGGTAATCTATAATAATCTAATCCACACTCGCCAACTGCTACACACTTTGGATGCTCTATAAAATTCTCTAAAAGCTCTCTATCATAATTTTGTGCATCGTATGGATGAATACCAACTGCAAAATATATATCTTCATAATTTTTGGCTAACTCTACTGCTCTTTTTAATGTTTTTGGGTCAGCTCCTGGAATAATATATTTTACAACATCACTCTTTTTTGCTCTATCTAAAACATCATCTAAATCATCTTTATATCTGCTATCATCTAAGTGAATATGGGTATCTATTATCATTAATTTTGCTCCAAAAGTTTTTTTGCAAACTCTAAAGACTCTTTATTAAAATTCTCTCCACCAATTATTCTTGCAATCTCTTCTACTCTTTGCTCTTTATTTAATATTTTTGCACTGCTTTTACCATCTTTTTTGGTAATTAGTATATGGCTATTTGCTTTTGAGCTAAGATGCGGCTGATGAGAAATTGCAAATATCTGAAAGCTTTTTGATAGTTTACTAATCATATTTGCAATTGCAATCGACTCATCTCCACTTACATTGGCATCTATCTCATCTAAAATTATAACACCTTCATTACTGCTAGCTCTACTTGCAAAAACTGTTAAAAGAGCGAGCCTTACTCTATTAAACTCCCCACCACTTAGATTCTCCACTCCTACTTTATCCATAAAAATAGATACCTCATCAATACCACTTTTACTTAAAAAGCTATCTTTAAATTTAAAGTTTATAGCAGGAAGTTTTAGCTCTTTTAGATAATTTGCTAAATTAGATTCAATCTCTTTTGCAACTTTTACTCTCTCTTTACTTATAGTTTTTGCTTTTTTATCTAAACTGCTTTTTAAATTAGATACCAAATTTTCAAGTTCATCAATATTACTCTCAATAGTCTCAAAACTAACAAGTTCCTCTTTTTTAGCCTCTAAATACTCTAAAGCCTCACTAATTGAGCCAAATCTTCTAATTAAACTATCTAACTCTTCTAATCTATTTAAAACCTCTTCTATATTAATATCTGCTAAATCTTCTCTTAAAGCTTCAATATCATCTATATCGCTTCTTAATTGATTCATTGCATCGCTAAAATAGCTAGAGTCTTTATCTAGCATCTCAAAAAGCTCATAAACTAAATCTTCATAACTAAAAATATTACTTGCATTTTGAGCAATCTCATTAATTTTATCCAACTTTGATAGATGTTTTTTGGTCTTTAAAAGCTCTTCATACTCATTCTCTTTAGGATTAATCTTTTCTATTTTATCAATCTCAAATTTTAAAAACTCTAATCTCTCATTTGACTCTTTTATCTTATCTTTTAACTCTTTTAACTCTTCGCTCTTTTGTAAATAGATATTATACTCATCTATAAAACTATCTTTTAACTCTTGAAACTCTTTATTATCAATATAGTTATCGATTAACTCTAATAGTGTCTCACTCTCAAAACCGCTCTTATCTCTAACGCTAATATATAAAATATAGTTTTTAAATAGCTCTTTTAGAGCCTTTTTAGATATATTTTGCTCATTTAAAAAAAATCTTGCTCTATCTTTTTTAATAGATTTTATAACAATCTCATCTTCTAACTCAAAAAGCTCACTTGTTAGATTTTTAGGCTTAGTTAATTCTACTTCGCAAACTTTAGCTTCTTGATTAAAAAAACCAAAATTTGCTAAAATTGAACCCATAAATATAGATTTTCCAGCACCACTTGGACCTGTAATTACTACCAAGCCTTTATCAAACTCTAAATTAATATTATCAAAAGTTAAAAGCTCTTTTATAAATACTCTATTTATCATCTATTAGTTATCACCCCAAGATAGTTTATCTCTAAGGACTCTAAAATAATTCATCTCTTTTCTATGTAGCATTTTAGCACTCTTCTTTGCACCCCTAATAATTAACTCTTCATCATACTTAAGCTCATATGTATCTTGCCCATCAATTACTATTAATAATCTCTCTTTTGGAGTTTTTATCTTTATAGTAAAATCAGCTGGCATTACAAGAGGTCTTTGAGTTAAAGAGTGTGGACAAATTGGTGTTAAAATAAAAGCTTTTGTAAGTGGATACATCACAGGTCCACTTGCGGCTAAATTATAAGCTGTAGAGCCTGTAGGAGTTGATATAATTAAACCATCCCCTCTATAACTATTAAAAATTTCATTTTCTATATATGCTTGTATTGTTGCCATTTTTGATACAATAGGTCTTGTAATTACTACATCATTAAAAGCATAAAATGGAATATTTATCTCTCTACTACACAATAGACCACTAATCATCATTCTCTCATCTATTCTACACTCTCCACCCTTTAGCTGAGTTAAAAAGTCATCAACCTCATTAATTCTAACATCAGCTAAAAAGCCTAAATTTCCAGCATTTATTCCTGCAACTGGCTTATTATATTTACAACTTCTTCTAACTAAAGAGAGAAGTGTTCCATCCCCACCTAAAGAGATTAAAAAATCGCTTTTTTTACACATATCATCAAAATTTATTCCCTCAATATCAACCATATGAGCCGACCTATTCTCTACTAAAACATCAATGCCATAACTGTTAAATTTTGATTTAATATCAAAAAAAAGCTCTTTAATATCTGGAGAGTCAGGTCTTATCATAAATCCAGCAGTTTTATAATCTTTAATCTCTTTACTCAATTTTAACCTTTCTTTAGCGAGAGAAAATTTTGTGATGATTAGATTATCATAAAGAGAATTAGAAACTCTTTATATATAGTATATGTTAGTAGAGTTATCTATTTTTAAGAGTCAAACTAAACATTTTCTTTCAAATCATTAATTGTAGTTATCAAAATATATAAGATTTACAATATTATATGTAGGTAGTTTAATTCTACCTACACTTTAATCTTCAATTGTTGTATCTACAACTACAGAAGCTTCTATATTGCCATCTTTTGCATCAAAGATTACATGGCTTCCATCTACAACTTTGCCCTCTAAAATAAGCTCAGCAAGTCTATCTTCTACAATCTCTTGAAGTGCTCTTTTTAGTGGTCTAGCACCATATACTGGGTCAAACCCTGCATCTGCAATAAGCTCTTTTGCGCTATTTGTTACCTCGATTGTGATATCTCTTTCAGCTACTTTTTTCTTAATAGACTCAAGCATAATA
>CAZCOI010000213.1:0-7257 GCA_964500335.1 uncultured Nitratifractor sp. | reverse complement strand
AAAAAGAAAATTTTTGATACTGCACTAACACTTTTTGCCGAACAAGGCTACAAAGCAACAACTATGCGACAAATTGCAAAAAAAGTAGGGATTCAACAAAGCGCAATATATAACCATTTTAAAAACAAAGAGGCTATTTTAGATACAGCAATAGATAGACTATCTCACAGCAACTTAATTAATATATTTGAAGATAAAGAGCCAAAAGATCTATATAAAAAAGGTAGATTACTTCTTAAAAATATATCTAATATGTTTAAGCTAATAAGTTATGATACAAAAACAGATCTTCTTTTTAGATTTATGATGCAAGAGCTATTTAATAATGAAAGATTAAGAGAATTTTATAATGAAGAGTTTTATCAAAAAAATGTAAAGAAACTCTCTGCAATATTCTTTATGATGATGCAAGATGAGATGATTATATCAACAGACCCCCTACTTTTAGCAAATGAATTTTTTGCACCTCTATTTTTTTATCAATTACAAATTGTAAGATTAAAAGCTGATAAAAAATCAACTTCAGCAACTGCAACTCTATTTGAAAAGCATACAGAACTATTTTGGGATAGAATAAAAATAAGTTCTTTAGAACAAGGTAACCTATTTTAATATAGTTCAAATTGAACTATATTAAACCTATCTCTGCTAAATACTCTTTTAGCTTTTCTGAGATTTGTGCAAGCTCTGCATAAAGCTCTTCTATAGTACCTTCTTCTTTATACCACTCTTCTATTCTTTTAAAAGAATCGCTTTTTTCCTCCTCTTTTAAATCTAACTTATCAATATGCTCTTTAATCTCTTCTAATTTTGTTTTTTTATCACTCATCTTTTTCCTTTCTTAATAAATTGGCTTCATATAAAAATTGTGATGGTTTATACTCTACCTTTTTTATTCTATCATATTTTGCATAAGAGAGATATAGCTTTTTTTTAGCTCTAGTAACTGCAACATAAAAAAGTCGTCTCTCTTCCTCTAAACCACCATTTTTATTCATAAGTTTTATATTAGGAAATCTTCCATCTGCTAAATCTACAATATATACCTCTTCAAACTCAAGCCCTTTGCTTGCATGAACTGTTAATAAATTAACCCCCTCCCCTTCACTTATCTCTCCTCCGCCTAATATCATTGCATTTAAAAATCTATTTAAATCATAATATGGCTTACTTAGCTCTAATAGCATCTTTGCTTTATATTCAATTTTTAATTTTGATTCATCTTTTTTTGTTTTATCAATCTCTCCGCTTTTTAATTTTGCTCTTTGAGTTGATAAAATATCTATTATATATCCATAAAGTTTTGATTCAATAATCTTTTTTACAATAATATATGAGCTATCACTCTTATTAATAGATTTTATTAGATTATAGAAATTTTCAAAAAATATAAGTGCATCTTTCTCTATTTTTTGAAGTTTTATAATTGGATGATTTAAAATCTCTTTACTAAACCCCATAAAAGCAAATCTAGTAGCTAACCCAATCTCATCACTATCATCAAACAATCCTAATTGTCTATTGTTTATTCTATTTAATTTAGGTAAATCACTCTTTATAGGAGTAATAATACCCTTTATCAAATCTCCATCTCCAAAATGTGTTAATGATATAAAAATATCTTTTGCCAAAGATGTACCTACTCCTTTAGCATACTCAAATATATGAATAAATGCCATTAAATCTTTTGGGTTTATTATAATTGAGACAATATCTAAAATAAATTTTATCTCTTTTGCATCAAAAAAACTAGTTCCGCCCTTTCTTTTACAAGGAATATTAAGCTCTCTTAAACTTGCCTCTAATCCATCAGCACTTGCATTATTGCGAAAAATTATTGCTATTTCTTCATATGATGTAAGAGAACTTTTAACTTTTGATGCAATAGAGTGATATTGTTCAAACAAAGTATCATAAACCAAAAGCTTTGGTGGTTCACTCTCTCCTACTCTACCAACTTTTAGCTCTTTTGGATAAATTCTCTCATTTTTGCTAATTACCATATTTGCTAATTTTAAAATTGGCTCACTTGAACGATAGTTTGTAGATAGTGAAAAGACTTTTGCATTTGGATACCTTTGGGCAAAAGTTGAAATATTTTCAATATTAGCACCATTAAATGCATATATACTCTGGTCATAATCACCTACACAAAAAAGCGATTTAGGTTTAAGTGTATTTATAAACTTCTCTTGCAAAGTATTTGTGTCTTGATATTCATCTACTAAAACTTCATCAAATTCTATAGGTTTACTCTCTAAACTTTTAATTGCTAAAATTAATAAATCGTTAAAAGATGCAAATCCATACTCTTTTTTCGTATTTTCAAACTCTTCAATTATATCTACATATATATCAAATAGCACTTCATGCTCTTTATATCTTTTGCTCATCCACTCGCTAAATGACTCTAGTGATGAATTTTGATATAAGGAATAAAGCTCATATAAATAACTAGCAGAAAACTCTTTAACACCAAGTGATAACCTATGAAATTCTCTTTTTTCGTATATACTTCTAAAAAGTGTTCTTAATTCTGCAGGCTGTTTTAGAGTTAAATTTGGATTTCTACTCTTTAACCATCTATATGATACAGCATGAAATGTTCCAGCTTCTATTTTATCAATTATTTTACTATCAAAATAGTATTTAAGCCTTGCAATCATCTCTGATGCGGCTTTATTTGTAAATGTTAATAGTAAAATTTTATCTGCCAATACACCATTTTGCAAAAGATAAGCAATTCTTCCAACAATAGTAGAGGTTTTTCCAGTTCCAGCACTAGCAATAATTAAATTATTGCCAAAATTAGCAGTAGCCGCTTTGTACTGCTCTTTATTTAAGCCACTAAGTGGCATTAACTATATTTACCAATAATATAGTAAGTATTTTTATTTTTTACTCTTTGTAGCTCAACTTTATACTTAGTAGCCCAAGCATTTACAATTTCATGAAACTCTTCTATCTCTAAAGGTGTTTTAGAGTTTGATTTAATCTTTAAATATGGATTAGAATTAGACATAGCAACTGTTGCATCTATTCTTTTTAATTCATCTTTTAAATTAAAAATATGCCCTGCAAAAGCAAAAAAATCTTTTGTATTATCAGTTATATCATTTAATTGCTTTTTAGTAGCATCATTTAATGGATAATCCAATTGAACTAATAAATTTTCTACATTTGCTTGAATACTCATATAAATCCTTTAATTTTTTCAAAATTATACTATATATTTAAAATTAATACTCAATTTATGGCAATATTCTAAAAACTTTATGATAATCTTCCTAAAAGTACCTTATAATGTTTAAGGTTTTGAAACGCTTTTTCATAACGCCATCTTAATACAAATTCTATTATTTTATTCTTAAAAGGTATCTCTAATGTTTCAGCTTTTCCAAAATATCCTAAAGAGATATTTTTAGCTCTTTTTTTACCATTTTTATCTGGTTCATATGTAATTGCAATAATTTGAACATATTTACCTTCTCTAATTTCGCCAAAATCCTCTTCTTTTAGCCCTACTCCGCTAATATTCATAGCTTTATACATAAAAATTTTATGAAGCTCTGGAGCCTTTTTTGCAATCTCTAATTCATTATATAAAGCTATCATTTTAACTAAATTATCTAATCTAACTGGATCACTATGTTCATCAATCTCTATCTCATTTGCTAAATCTTTTGGAATTTCATTAATAATAGAGTTACTACTGCTTACGCTGTTATCTTTTGTAATTGAATCAATTTCAATAGTAAATAGATTATCCTCTTTATTACTATTTTTTTTCTCTTCAATTTTTCTTTTTAACTTTTCGTTGATGCTTTTAAGTCTTTCAACACTTACACCCATAGGTCCTCCAAAAGATTTAACCAAAAATCTATACTAATTAATATATTAATATAAAAAACACTTTTAATATTAAAAAGTAATATTCTAAATAATACAATATCAAAACTTTTATTAAATATATCTAAAAATATGAACTATTTCATTAGTTAATATAAAAATAATATTCATTAATTTTATAAAAATAACTATTTTCAGTTTAATTGTGTAAAATGCTACAAATAAAATTAGAAATTATATAAGGTTAGCAATGGACTATTTAGAGATAGAAGGCGGACATAAATTAAGTGGAGAAATAGATATTAGCGGTGCAAAAAATTCAGCTTTAGCAATTATAGCGGCTACAATTCTTAGTGATAAACCAGTTACTTTAAAAAATCTTCCAAATGTAGTAGATATTAGAACTTTACTAAAGCTTTTAACAATGCTAGGAGCAAAAGTAGAACATAATAATACAACAGCAGTAATTGACTGCTCTAACATCAACTCTACAAAAGCAGTTTATGAAATAGTTGCACAAATGAGAGCTTCTATTTTAGTTTTAGGTCCTCTATTAAGTAGATTTAATGAGTGTTCAGTAAGTTTGCCTGGAGGTTGTGCAATTGGTCAAAGACCTATAGATTTGCATATTAAAGCAGTAGAAACTTTAGGAGCAGATGTTAGTTTTAAAGAAGGTTATGTTGTAGCAAAAGCAAAAGATGGTCTAAAAGGAAATAAAATTATTTTTGACAAAATCACTGTTGGCGGTACAGAAAATGCTCTTATGGCGGCGGCTCTTGCAAAAGGTACAACAAAAATTCTAAATGCCGCAAAAGAGCCAGAAATTGTACAACTTTGCCAAATGCTAAATATGGGTGGTGCTAAAATTGAAGGTATTGGTACAGATAAACTAATTATTCATGGAACTAATGGCAAACCATTAGAGTTTAAAGAAGCAATTTACACAATTCCAGATAGAATAGAAGCTGGAACATATCTTTGTGCAGGAGCTATTACAAAATCTAAAATTACATTAAATAATGTAAATATAGAACATATCCAAACTACCATTAACAAACTTGAAGAGATGGGTTTTAGCTTTGAAACAAAAAAAGATAGCATTACAATTTTACCAACCAATACTATAAAAAAGGTAAATATAGTAACATCAGAATATCCAGGCTTTCCAACAGATATGCAAGCACAATTCATGGCCGTTGCAACTTTAGCAGATGAAGAGAGTCTTATAGAAGAGAGACTATTTGAAAACCGTTTTATGCATGTAAGCGAACTAAATAGATTAGGCGCAGATATATGGTTAAAAGGAAATGTTGCGGCTATTCGCCCTGTAAAAGAGTTGCATGGTGCTAATGTAATGGCAACTGACCTTAGAGCAAGTTCAGCTTTAGTTATTGCGGCACTTGCCGCAAAAGGCACTACAAAAATAAGCAGAATTTATCATTTAGATAGAGGTTATGATAGATTAGAAGAGAAGTTATCTAAAATAGGAGCTAAAGTAGTTAGAAAAAGAAATTAACTACCCTGCTCTACTCTTTTATAAATCTTTAGATATAATCGCAAAAAATTTCTATCATAGGATTTAAAATTGAGAACTCATTATTGTGCGCAAATTAACGAAAATCATATTGGAGAAGAGGTAACGGTAGCTGGCTGGGTAGCTAGCCGTAGAGACCATGGAGGTGTCATATTTATTGATATTAGAGATAATGACGAAGTAGTTCAACTTGTTTGCGACCCAGCAGATAGTGTTGAAGCACACAAAGTTGCTGATGAAGTTAGAGACCAATTCGTATTAATTGCAAAAGGGGTTGTAAGAGCAAGAGGCGAAGGTTTGGAAAACCCGAAGCTTAAAACCGGTAAAGTAGAAATTGTAGTAAACGAGTTAAAAATAGAAAATCGCTCTTTGCCGATGCCTTTTGATTTGGACGATGAAAAAGTAAACGAAGAGATTAAATTAAAATATAGATATTTGGATTTAAGAACCCAAAAAATGCATAAAATTTTTAAGTTAAGGTCTCAAGCGGCAATTGCGGCAAGAAACTCTTTGGCAAAACAGGGCTTTTTAGAGGTTGAAACACCGGTTTTAACAAAATCCACCCCTGAAGGCGCAAGAGACTATTTAGTGCCAAGCCGCGTATTTCCGGGTGAGTTTTATGCATTACCTCAATCGCCGCAACTTTTTAAACAGCTTTTAATGGTTAGCGGTTTTGATAGATACTTTCAAATTGCAAAATGTTTTAGAGACGAAGATTTAAGAGCCGATCGACAACCCGAGTTTACTCAAATAGATGTTGAGATGAGCTTTTGTAAGCAAGATGATGTTATAGAGGTTGCCGAGACTTTAATTAAAGATATATTTAAAGAGTGCGGTTTTGGCGATAAATTGCCAGATACTTTTGAGCGCATAACTTACGATGAAGCGATGGAAAAATATGGTTCCGATAAACCGGATTTGCGTTTTGATTTAGCAATGGTCGATGTAATCGATATTTTTGAAAGAAGCACAAACGAAATCTTTAGCGAAATTGCAAAAGATAAAAAGAAAAACAGAATAAAAGCGCTAAAAGTTCCAAACGGCGATAACATTTTTAGCAAACGCCAAATGAAAGGTTTCGAAGATTATGTTAGGAAATTTGGTGCAAAAGGTTTAGGATATTTTCAGTTTAAAGAAGAAGGGCTAAAAGGGCCATTAACTAAATTTTTTAGCGAGCAGGATTTAGATGAAATTATTAAAGTTTGCGATTTAAAAGTTGGCGATGTCGTATTTTTTGGTGCTGGCGAGAAAAAAACGGTTTTAGATTATATGGGGCGCTTTAGATTATATTTAGCCGAGCTTATGGGATTAATTAACCAAGATGAGTATAGATTTGTTTGGGTTGTGGATTTTCCTATGTTTGAAATTGAAGATGGCAAAGTTAAAGCGCTTCACCATCCGTTTACTATGCCAAAACTAAATAGCGAAGGTAAACTTGAATATGAAGATATCGAAGATATAAAATCAATCGCATATGATATCGTATTAAACGGTGTAGAGCTTGGAGGCGGTTCTATTCGTATTCATAAAGAAGAGATTCAAAATGAAATTTTTAAACTTTTAGGAATCCAAAAAGAAGAAGCAAACGAAAAGTTCGGATTCTTACTTGATGCTCTAAAATATGGTGCACCGCCGCACGGCGGATTTGCAATAGGGTTTGATAGACTTATAATGCTACTTGCAAAAACAAATAGTATTAGAGATGTAATTGCATTCCCTAAAACTCAAAAAGCTCAATGTCTTTTAACTCAAGCGCCGTCAAACGTTGATGGAGAGCAACTTAAAGAGCTTGGTATTAGAATTAGAAAAAATTTAACAAAAGAAGGATAAAAAATGAAAAAACTCTTTTTAATTATCGGAGCGCCGGGAAGCGG
>CAZCOI010000212.1:0-2177 GCA_964500335.1 uncultured Nitratifractor sp. | reverse complement strand
TCTTTTTTGCCGCTGTTATTTAAATCGGCTTTTGTCTCTATTGGCTCTAAAGCTCCTTGCAAATCGCCCGTTCCAATAATAGTAATACTCTTTGCATCTGTAAAAACTAAAACAGCTACTAATAGTAGTAAATATCTCATCTTGTACCTTTTTATTTTATAAAGTTAGCAACCCTAACCATCTCTTTCCACCAAATTAACTTATAATCATTGCCATCTTTATAAACAACAATCGAAGATTTACTCTTAGGAACACCCAATACATACACATTTGTATCTTTTTTTAAATCATTAAAAAAGTTACCATTTGCGTTATCTTCTTTAAAAGATTTTATAAACCCACTCTTTAGTAACTTATGCATTTTGCACTTATTAATTGGTACAAACTTATTGCTATTTTTAATAATCTTCTCTAGCGCTTTTATTGTAAAACCATTATCTGTACTCTCTATGGCATTTGGGTGTTTAATACCACCTACTATCCACTTAACATTAAACCCTCTGTTTAAAGAGTAAATATTTTTAGAAATTGCACTATAATTTTTTGCCTTAGCCTTCTTAGCAATATCGCTAAAAAGCGCTTTTATTGTTGTATTTGCTCCAAAAACAGATACTGTAAATAAAAAAATAACTATTAACTTTTTCATAACTACTCCCTATTTAGAAAACTCTTCTAGCTCTTTGCTCATATCGTCAAACTCCTCTTTATCGCTCTTACTACTTTTGCTTGTAGTTTTTGCGCCCATCATCTGACCCATCTGCTTTAACATCTCTAAACCGTTTTTTAACTTCTCTTTATCCTCTTTGCTAACACCTTTTAACTCTATGCCACCATTACCAATTTTAATACTTACATCATTACCATTTTTTTTATCTTTGCCTTTTATCTCTATAGAGTTCTCTTTTTTATCTATTGCAATTTTTAAATTATTATTAACATTTTGCTCTGCTTCTATAGCTTTAGGCTCTGCTGGTTGTGCCTCTTTTTTAGGAGTATCAGCTTTTATAAGCTCATCTTTATTTAGAGCCTCTTTAAACTCAATATCTAATTTACCGCTACCATCTTTTACACTAAATTTAGCCTTTTGCAATATATTTTTAAATTTTGCTTCAAGCAAATATTCACCTTTATTTAAAGCTACCTTTAAAGCCTTACCACATCTTAAATCTTTGCTATAAACCATCTGCCCGCTACTTGCAAATATCTCATAATGCACACTACCACTACTTGGGCATTTGCTATTTATTATAAATGTATTAAATACGGTATGAACTTTTGTAACTTTGTCATGTTTTACTTCAAATGGAACAATCTTTTCAAAATCTCCAAACTTAACCTTCCATACATACTTTCCAACAGGCAATCTTAAACTTGACTCACTATCTTTTTTAGGATATGCAGATCCTACATTAGACTCACCAATCTCACCATCAACTACAGGATAGACCCAACCATAATCTCGTATCCATTTACCAGTGCTTCCATCGCTTGCACTAAATTTAGCAATTCCGGTTTGCCCCATAATAATATGCACTTTTGTAGTCTCGCCCGGTTTTATCTCAAATGGCACCTCTTTTTTAAATTTATTATAATTGCCTTTCCACATATATTTACCAGCAGGCAATCTTACTCTTCTTGGCTCATTTTTTTGTGGATATGCAGACCCTACATTAGATTCACTAACCTCTCCATCAATTACCGGATAAATCCAGCCATAACATCTTATCCATTTACCACCTTCAGTTTCACTAGCACTAATCTCAACAAACCCCGTTTGTCCCATAACTATATGTACTTTTGTAGTCTCGCCCGGTTTTATCTCAAATGGCACCTCTTTTTTAAAATGATTATAACTACCTCTCCACACATACTTACCAGCAGGCAATCTTACTTTTGTAAGTTCTGTTTTTTGAGTGTGCGCACTACCCAAATTACTCTCACTAACTGCGCCATTTACTACTTTGTATATCCAGCCTCTTGCTCTTATCCACTTGCTATCTTTACTCTCACTTGCGCTAAACTCTGCAAATCCAGTTTGCCCCATAATGATATGCACTTTTGTAGTCTCGCCCGGTTTTATCTCAAATGACACCTCTTTTTTAAAATGATTATAACTGCCTTTCCACACATACTTACCAGCAGGCAATCTTACTTTTGTAGGTTCTGTTTTTTGAGTA
>CAZCOI010000211.1:0-2863 GCA_964500335.1 uncultured Nitratifractor sp. | reverse complement strand
TATTTGAACTTCTAGCTTTTGAATATGCTCTTTTAGATTTGGTGCATCTTCAAATAGCATCTCTAAAGTATCTTCATCATTTTCTGCTTTTGCTAACTCAAAATACTCTATTGCATCTTCTAGCGCATCTTTTGCTTCGTTATAGATGCCAAGAACTCTTTCTAGTTTTGTCTTCTCTTGTGATACTTTTGCTGCCTCTTTTGCCCTGTTCCAAAAGTCTGGGTTTTGTTGAAGTTCTTCTATCTCTTTTAATCTATCTTCTATCTCATCTGGCTTGGTTATATTGGTAATATTAGACATTTTAGATTGCAAATTTTTTAAAAGTTCGCCATATTCGTATGAATCCATGACTATATCCTATAATATTTTTTTGGTATGATTGTATCAAAATTTAGCCAAAGGTTAAGAGCATGATTGTAGTAAATAGTTTTAAAGAGTTTAAAAAGTTGCGTAAAAAGCTTGAAGGAAGTGTAGGTTTTGTCCCAACTATGGGTGCGCTGCATAATGGCCATATAAGCCTTATAAAAAAAGCAAAAGAGCAAAACGATTTTGTAGTTGTATCTATTTTTGTAAACCCTACACAGTTTTTAGAGGGTGAAGATTTGGATAAATATCCAAGAAAAGATAAAGAGGATATTCAAATTTGCCAAAATGAGGGTGTAGATATACTATTTATGCCAACTGTTGATTCTATTTACAATGAAGATGAGTTAGCAATATTAGCGCCAAAAATTAGAGGATTTGTGCTAGAGGGTGCTAAGCGTCCAGGGCACTTTGATGGTGTGCTTCAGATAGTTATGAAACTGCTTAATATTACTCGCCCTACAAATGCCTATTTTGGCAAAAAAGATGCCCAGCAACTTGCTCTTATTACTCAGATGGTTAGAGACTACTTTTTAGATACAAATATTGTGCCTTGCGAAATTGTAAGAGATAGTGATGGCTTAGCTCTTAGTAGCAGAAATGTATATTTAAGTGATAGTGAGCGAAAGAGAGCATTGAGTTTAAATCAATCATTAAATTTAGCAAAAAGCCTAATAGTGCAGGGCGAAATAGATGCTAAAATAATTGTTAAAAAGATGCAAGATATGCTTTTAGAGAGTGTTGATAAGCTAGATTATGTTGCAATTGTTGATAGAAGCTTTAATGAGATTAGCACTATTGAAAAAGATAATACAATCGTACTAGTAGCTGCATTTGTAGGCACTACTAGATTAATAGA
Organism: uncultured Nitratifractor sp.; assembly: GCA_964500335.1. Classification (GTDB taxonomy): domain Bacteria; phylum Campylobacterota; class Campylobacteria; order Campylobacterales; family Sulfurovaceae; genus JAADEQ01. The sequence goes on along the minus strand of CAZCOI010000211.1, from coordinate 1,641 downwards.
TAATCTTTGGCTCTAAAAACTACTCTCTTACTTCTTTTTTTTTATAAAATAAAGAGATATATAATTTAAATATATCTCATTTCTTTTTTATATTACTATAAAATAATAATATATTAAGTTGATTCAACCTATAATATCATGTATTTAATTCGATTATAAGGATATAAAATGGGTTTATCAAGAAAAACTTTGTTAAGTTTGTATGTGCCTTTATTAATTTTAGGTTATAGTGGATGCGATAGTAAGAAGATTGTAGATACATCTCAATCAACAATTAAAGGTAGAATTGTTGATGCAGAAATTAAAGGTTCTAAAGTATTTTTAGATTTAAATAAAAACTTTAAATTAGATAAAGATGAACCTTTCGCAATTAGTGATGAAAGTGGAAAATTTGTTTTAAATGTTAGTAAAACATTGGCTAATAGATATGATGTGCCTTTAGTTGCAATGGGTGGATATGATGTTAGATTAAAACAAGATTTTAATCAAACTTTAGCATCTTTTAGAGATAGAGATAGTGATTTTGTCTCAGTAACACCTTTGTCAACTTTAATTGCAATGGATGTTATAGATAGTATAGATCAAAAAAATGCTAGTTCAGATAGAAAACTATACTTAATAACAGTTGATGAGATTTTTAAAAAGATACAAACTGCACAAGATAGATTTGCAAAACTATTTAACTTAAGTGTAGATTTAATTACAAAAGATCCAATTGAGCTTGCTAAAGAGGGGAATTTAGATCTTTTAAAGACAAATATGAAAGTAGCAAAAGTAGCAAAAGAGATTAAAAAAGCTATTAAAAAAGATTTAAAAGAGGCGCAAAAAGAGGCTATTTTAAGTTATAAAGCACTTAGCAAAGCCTTAAAAGAGGCTCAAAAAGAAGCAAAGCAAGGTGATGAAGTATTAACAGAAGCGATAGATTATTTGCAAGATGTTATGCCTGAAGCTTTTGATAATAATTTAGTTAACCTCGTTAAAGAGACTACAAAAGTTGTATTAGAGAATTTTGATAATAGTTGGAGAGAGAGTAAAAGTGAAATCACTTCAGCTTTAAAAGATAAACAAAAAGAGTTTACATCTTTAAAAGAAAACCAAGAAGATGTTGAAGAAGCAATTAATAAAAGCGATAAAGATGGTGATGGTTTACCAGAAAATATTGATGAGTTTAAACAAAATCTACCAGGTTTTGGTGATAGCTTAAATGGAGAAAATAATAACAGCAATGGCAATGTAGACAATAATTCAAGTCAACATGGAGGAAACAGCGAAAATAATAACACTAACGGAAATAATGGCTCAAACCAAGATAACAACAATTCAAATGGGAATAACGAAAATAACAATTCAGATAAGTTATGTGGAATTAATGAAAATTTAGATGATAGCGCATATAGTGATACTCCTCCAAATAATGGCAACAATATTCCTTATTTTACAGTAGGAACAAAAGTTAGCGATATAGAAGCGGCATTTAACTATGCAAGAAGCAAAGATTCAACTATTAATAAAAAGCTTACTTTACCATCTCAAGATGTTTGGGATGCAATGAGCCAAGAAGAGAGAGCTTTATATATTTTAAATCAAGAAAGATATGATAGAGGCTTAAAACCGTTTGAAGGTGTTGAAGCTATAAATAGA